>JAGDXO010000023.1:4230-7175 GCA_023256615.1 Thermoplasmata archaeon | reverse complement strand
TAGTCATTGTAATTGCAGTGGCAATAATAGTACCAGTCAGTATAGTGGCCTACACATCTTATGCTAGTTCTCAGGATAATCCATTGAACTTTATACCATCTAATTCAACTTTTCTGGTTAAAATTAATTACAACAGCTCAAATTATTATGCCTTTGGAGGTAGTCAAGGGTTAGCTTTGATAATACCAATGAACAAGGGGGTATCCGTATCAAGCCAAAATCTAAGTTTTAATTCTACCAAGATTCCAATAACTACCTATGGAAATTTCGGCGGTTTTACAATTTATAACATCAGCCTATCAAACGTGATATACAATACTCTGGAAAATCTTACACAGAATTCAACATTTTCAAATATACCAGTTAATTCATTCATGAACAATATGACATCATTTTCATTATACTTCTATGAACCGTATTCGAATGAAATCATCATAGGTAGTCTTGCAGAATTGAAATACTCTATAAGCTCCTATAACCATGGAAACAATTTTTCTTCAAAAGCTAAATACATCAATAACCCTGGATCAGTAGACTTTTATTTCCATCACAACACAACAACCGCGTGGGGTAACTCTTCATCCAATTACACCTATATTTTCATACAGGGAAATCAATCGTTTATATCAGGCCTTTACAATGAGAGCGGATATTTTTCATTAATTGGCTATAAAATGAAACAGATAAACTCCACAACAATTGAAATAATAGTGCCAATGAAACTGGATAACAAAACTAGGTGAAGAATGAATTATGTCAAGCAATTTCTTTAAAGTTTATTTTCATTATTTAAAAAACTATTACAGATCAAGGAGTTTCTATATAATACTCATAATAACAATTCTTGCATCCATTATCATCAGTTATCTTACATTTAGATACTCTGGGAAAATAAATAATTTAATTCCTAGTAAACTATCTTCACTTTCCAAGGTCAGCGATGAAAGCCTTATACTATACCTGTGGGCTTACATAATGTCCAGTTTACCAGTTTTTTCATCAGTTTTCTTCTCATCTCCAGCAATAAGTTCAGAGATGGAGAACAGGACTGCATTTTATATTTTCACCCAACCTGTGGATAGAACTGTCCTTATTCTGGGTAAATACTTTGCTGCTGTTACTGCGACCATAATTTCAATACTGGTTTACATTATTGCTGAATTAATAAGTATTGAGACTGTATATGGCTTCATAGAAGTCAATCCATTTATTCTTTCTCTGCTAATGCTTGTCCTATTTATATTCGCCATAAGCGCATTATCATTTCTTTTCAGCTCGCTATTTGACAAAAACATGTATGCGTATATATCAACATTTGTAACCTATTTTATAATCTTCTATTCTGCAAACATAGCTTTATATCTTCTATATTCTTACAATGCATTTTTCCTCTTGAATAATGCCAGCACAATAATAGAGAGGGTTTATATAAACATAAATCCGACCCTTTTCGTTTCCAATTTTTCATTGAATCCTGCCGGAATACACGACGTCATTCTCTCAGGAACTGTTTTCATATTTTATACAATAGTTTCCCTCCTACTAACATTCCTTATAGTAGAAAAAAAGGAGGTAAAATAAGTGAATGTAAGATTGAAATCAGTTGAGAAATATTATGGGAAATTCAGAGCACTTGGAGCAATAAATCTTGAAATAAACGATCCGGGAATCATCACAATCCTGGGACCTAATGGCGCCGGAAAAACTACGATGCTTAAAGTAATGACAGGTCTTTCAAAACCCAAGAAAGGAATTGTTGAAATAGATGGAAATAATATTTTCGAAGACAGAAAGAAAGTACTGATGAAAATGGGAACTCTTGTTGAACAGCCAGAATTCTATACTTATATAAAGGGCAGGGAAATTCTGTCATTTTCTGCATCATTGAAAGGTATTTCAGGAGAAGAAATGAAGGCAGAGATAGAGAGAGTAGTTGCTGCCACCGGCTCAAATGATTTTCTGGATAAGAAGGTAGGTAAATATTCAAGGGGGATGAAACAAAGGCTTGGAATTGCTACTGCCCTTATAGGGGATCCAGAAATACTAATACTCGATGAACCAACATTTGGGATTGATCCAATGGGTTCACTGGAAATAAGGGAACTTATAAAGAACCTAAATTCCAGGAAGGAAAAAATAATAATTTTTACAACACACGTGATAGAAGAGGCAATAAAACTTTCTGATAGGATAATAATACTCAACAATGGCTTAATTGAATATGATGCTTCAAATGGCGGAGAATATACATTACTGAAAATTTCTGGCGAAATAGGGGATATACCACCTGGATACAAATATACAAGAATTTCCGAAAATGAGTATATATTTGAGGTCAGAGAAGAAGAGATACCTGAATTCAACAGGAAGATAACAAAGGCCGGAAATATAAAGTACATAGAGAAAAGTTCTATGGTTGAGGAAACTATAAGAAAAATATCAGTTAAAAATCTGAAAAATAGTTAAAAAATAATAAATTTTATGCTACCATTATTCTTTATACACTATTCTCCTGTAAATAGCCACTGATATTCCAGAGAGTATAAATATGGATCCAAGTGCAACACCTACAAGCATTGCCTGATGATATGGATTGAGTCTTATGGCATTAAGAGCTATAATCCAAGATAATACAAGAATTATAGCTATCATAACATATCCAATACCGGGAAAAGTCTTAATTTTATTTTCTGGAAGAGAGGGTGTAACTTTCACAGTTCCTATTCCAAAAAATGATATTGATCCGAGAAGCAGGAAAAGTCGGATACTAAAGGAAAGGGTCAGAAATTCTCTTGTATCAGAAATAAAAATGGAAAAAGCAATTATACTTGAAATTAGCCCGGTAATAAAGATGTAAAATGATATTGTAATATCTCTCTGCTTGACGGACAATTTTCCATCTCTCCACAATTTGGAAAATATTAGCATTGAAAAGATAGTTATTA
>JAGDXO010000023.1:0-4130 GCA_023256615.1 Thermoplasmata archaeon | reverse complement strand
AATTTTCCATCTCTCCACAATTTGGAAAATATTAGCATTGAAAAGATAGTTATTATTGCAGGAGGAAGCAAAACTTCGAGCATAACAGGAATAGAAATAATTACTCCAGGCGTAAATGCACCCCAGATACTCAGTACTATAAGATATACAATACTCAAAATACCAAAAGATGTTATTATTGGTCTATCAAGAGGGTGAAGGCTTTCTTTCCTATCAATAAATGGAACAGCCAAAAAATATATTATCGGTATAAGGGTAAAAACAGTCATGGCTTGCAGATACGAAGTTGGACCCTGGAATATAGAAAAGTCAACGGCCTTGTAGGCAAATAGGAGGAACCATGGCGGATACGCAGGTATTGAGGAAGCTGCAAGGCTGTTTTGAGGTGGACCGGGAAATGGTGAGAGCAAAATAGGTACAGAAGGAATCATTCCTAGTATAGAGGGTACAAGAATCACGAATCCAAGCGTAAACATTCCAAGTTCTACCATGTATATAAAATTATAAGGGTACCAGGGTTTCATGTCTAGTGAATCCTCGGTAATTGCAGGAGCTTTGTAATTACTTATTTTTCCAGAAGGGAGCATGGAATTTGACTCAGCGAGATAGAAATGATATCCAAAGAGCAGGAAAATAAGTCCTGCAAATATTATATGCCATCCCAGGAATCTGGAAAAAAGACTTGTTGGAGTCCCGTTGCCAAATCCAATGTTAACAAGCAAATTGCCAATTACTGGTATGGAGGAAGCTATACCCTTCCCCACATCTTGGGCATCATATGACAGAACATCGCCTGTCAGGGAATATCCAAAATACCCAGCGCCCAGTGTAAGTGCTAGAAGTATAACCCCAATTATCCATTGAATTTCCCTTGGTCTTTTATAAGCTCCAGCAAAATAGTTTCTGAACATATGCACATATACAAGAATAATCATGGCATATGCACCGTATAAATGGGTGGATAAAAGAAGGGAACCATATGGAATGCTATTCAGGACGTACTGTGTTGCTCCATATGGGTCTGATGGATTGTAATACAGCAGCAGGACAAGACCGGTGATAACTTCGTACAGGAAAACAATTGTTATGAGAGCTCCAGTCCAGTACCATTTACCCCCCCATTTACGCATATAATCCGGGGTTCTTTTCAATGGAGGATTTGAAATTCTTGTCCTTTCATTTAACCAGCTTTTAATTTTCTCCTTATTTAGCAGATTTTTTAAGTTCATTTTTAAAACCTCACTGGAACGGATTGCCTGAATTTACAACGGATGTGGAATTCCCCGCTATCGGTTCCTCTCCAGTCAAATCGCTTGTTCGTCCGTATATGGTAGGACCAACCATATTTGACACATAAAGTTCATCTGTGGATTGATCCCAGACCAATTTAAGAGAAGGTAATGGATGAACAGTTGGCCCTGTTACCACCGACCCACCGTTAACTGGATCATAGGTGCTACCGTGACAAAGGCAGTGAAATACGTTCGTATAATTTTTACCCGTCAAATTAATTGATTGAACACCTGCAGGATAGAATCTTAGATATGGGAATATACATCCCAGATGCTGACAAATTGCACTGTAAGAAACAACAGATCCATCCTTACCAACCCCACCAAAAGATGTATATTTTTCTCCAGTTGCTGGAATCAATACCTCAACAGGTTCTATCCTGATTGGATTTCCATTCTCATCACCAATGTTTACTAGGAAATTCGGGGTATTCTGAAGAGGATAATTGAATTGAAGCGCAGAAGGACTGTTGAGGGGCAGAGAAGAAGCTTTTATAGGGTTTCCATTCTGATCTACCAAAAGAAGTGATGGGAAGCTCGATATGCCAAGGGGGGGAGGGGAAAGTGTTTGAACAATCACACCAAGAGACATTCCCGCTGCAGCCAGTGCGGATCCTGCCACCAATAATTTTAGGAAATTTCTTCTAGAATTATCGATCTCGTCATTCATTAATTGTTAATTATTAGGTGTATTTTAATCTTTTTAGAAACCTTATTATTTTTAATGGCATTAAACAAATGTGAAGACACTTAGATTATTTATGTCATTTCTTCTTGTATTATATGTTATCAGTGGATATTTATTCATTATTTTTAACCTTATACTTCTTTTCATGATATCTCTTTTATCCGGTGCCTTTTCGGTTATTTTTCTTGTTGTTCATGTAATGAGTACGAGGGATAAACTCTTCATGATGCACTGGCAGCTGGTAATGTTTCTTCTCTTGATTATGGTGGGTAGCGCATTAATATACTATGCACTTGGCTATATTGTATGGGCTGAATCTCTGTTGTTGGTAATATTGTATCCTGTAGCTACAGAAGAGATATTTTTCAGGTATTACATTCAGCAGATCCTACTTAAGGAAATAAACCCTGTATCTGCAATAATTATCCAGTCGTCTTGTTATTCAATGTATTATACAAGGTTCTTGATTATTGATAACGGTAGGGCATTTCCTTTTCCTTATAACATCATAATGTTAATTTCAATATTCGGGATGGGGACTTTCTATGGTGTCTTAACATATCTTTTTAAAAATATATATGTTTCATCAATTGTACATTTTACAATATGGACATTATTTCCACTGATTTCAATAATTTCTCCCGGGATTGCGTCATCCATTATTCCCTCGTGAACAAAAAAACTTATAGGATAAAGTTAAAATATTGTATTATTTTAATTGTTTATGGGTAATTTAACGAAATCGGGGGTCATCCTCTTCTTAGGAGCTTTTCAATTTTCATTAATGCTTTTGATTGCCGAGGCACTAAGACCCACATACTCTGTACATTCAAATTATATCAGTGATCTCGGGGTTGGAATTTATAATTATATTTTCAATTATTCCATAGTAATTCTTGGAATCCTTTCAATATTGAGCGCCATTTTCCTTCTAAAAGAGAATAGGAGGTTAATTCTTCCTTATACTATTATTCTGGTTGGAATTGGGGCAGCAGGTGTAGGTTTATTCCCTGAGAATACAGGCAATCCTCACATATATTTTTCGGAAATAACTTTCATATTTTCTGGAATATCAGCAATTCTGGCATCGTTCTCATTTGTCAAGGGTCCGTTTAGAATAATATCCCCCTTCATCGGAATAATGATAATTATATCAATAATCCTTTATGCAGGAAAAAATTTCTATGGAATAGGCACTGGAGGTATGGAAAGGATGATAGTATACCCCACCTTGCTTTGGGCGCTTACATTTTCAGGATATTTAATGGGTGTCGATAAAAATTACAGAGGCAAATAACATCAAGAGTTTTGCAAAAACTTATTTTCTCTGTTTAGTTTAATTTCTTTTCCTATTAAATTCAAGTTTGAAACCCACATTAATGGGAGAGTCATAATAATGAGGGTTAATGAAAACTCTATTGTTCCATTGATATCCATAAAATAATAATTATTTCCAGAAAAAAGTGTTATGTACAGGGCAACAATAGCCATCATTGCCTGCATTGAGAATACAAGTTCAAATATTGCATTCCTCAAGAATGGTTTTATTCCCTTACCTGTTAATGAAAAAATTATCCCCGCAATAAATCCAGTAATACTGTATAACTCAAAATAGAATGAATTTGTGACTGCCAGTCTTACAAACAATGGTGTGAAAGAAAAAATTTCAAGAATAATTCCAATAAATAAACCTGTAAGTATGTTTTTATTTTTGATCGGTAGTATTAGGCCGGCCGTTATGCCGGAGCTAATTGATAAAAAAGATACAATTGCAAAATAATATGAATATTTAATGAGACCATCAAATATAATGGCGCTCTGGAGTATTAAAATGATGATAAAGAGTGGATAAAGAAAATTATGAGTTTTTATAAACAGCCTAAATTTAAATGGTTTAAAAATATAAATTCTGGTAATTAAGAGCATAATTAATGATAATATTATTAAAAATGGAAGTAGAGAAAGCAGATATGCACTTACTGTTCCAGAGACTACGCCTATGGTTGCCTCACATTGACATGATAATGCTGTGAGGGATGAAGACAAGAAGCCCCCAACAAACGTTTCCTTATATATTCTTATAATGTGCAGAGTATTGCTTGATGTTAAAAATGCAATAGATGGGAAAAGCACCATGGTCAAGGGTGATA
>JAGDXO010000011.1 GCA_023256615.1 Thermoplasmata archaeon | reverse complement strand
ATCAAAAAGTTTTAAAAAAATGTAATGTTATGAGTTTATGAAAAGACACTTTCTATCTAAGAGAGATTCAAAGGAATTCATAGACCTTTTGGACAAATATGGTATCCCTGCAGACGCTAAAACAGTTGAACTTGAAGAAAACGATATAAATATAATCTATTTGGATAAGATTCCTGTTCTGGTCAAATTTCAGGATAAATGGCTTCCGACGTTGAGAATTATGCTTGCTAATAGTTTTCCATCGGTTGTTATAGATGATGGTGCTGTGCAGAGGATAAAAAATGGGGCCAAGCTCTATGCGGTAGGAATAAGCAAGATTAATGGTCAGATTAAAAAGGGATTTCCTGTAATAATCCAAGACCTAAGGGGAAAGAATATCGGGTCTGCCCTGCCTGAATCTGATGAAAATGAAATAGTGGAAAAGAAGAAGGGAGCTTACTTAATTGTTTATGAGCTATATTCATAGTATTTTTAGTGCTTCCGAGCCCTTCATTCCTTCCCTTATTCCGGCTTCTCTAGCTTTCTGACTGATTTTGCTTATCTCCTTATTTAGGAGATCATCGAAAGTTTTGATTCCTGATGTGGATACTGCTATGGCACCAAGTTTATCCGCAGCTTCCATGTTCAGGTAGCCACACATGAGGAAGCCTTTTTCGCCTTTTATCATTACCAGAGGGGCTGGATCCATATCGACCTTAATGCCCTGGTAAACCTTGCCTTCTATCGTTATATTTTTTATTTCAATCATACTCCTCAATAACTTTTTGATATATTACACCTCCATATCTCAGTGGATAGGATATGCTGTCCCATGCAAGGTCCAATTTTCTCAAATAAAAATTCCTATCATATTTTCCATCAAGATTATCCAATTCCACAAGTCCTTTCTTTTCGTCCTTTACAAAGAAGTCCAATCTATCGCCAGGTACAGACCCTGCTGACTTCTCTGATGCCTTCTTCCTTATACTGTTTACAGAATAGTATTCCGGAAACCTTGTCATTACAAATGATAGCATCAGGTCTTCATCCATAACATTGCCGGTGATAATATTCTCTTTGTATTTCTCATAAATTTTTAATGCCTTTTTATATACATACAGAAAATCAGAAATTGAATTCACATATGAATATAAATCCAGAATTTCTCCCTGCATCTTCTTGCATATTTCGGGGAAATCACTTCTTCTCATTTCTATGCCCCTTATCTTGAATTTATTGTTGCTCATAAGCCCAAAATATCTGTTTATTGCACCGTCGCCCTCTCTAGAAGGCAGGAAAGTTATCCATTTATAGTAACCTTCAAGCGATATTTTTAGCCTGCTGAAGGCCTCTATTCTTTCCATTACTCTTTTTATATCACCACTTCCCTTGAGCCAGAGCGAGTCTACTATTCCATGTATAACTTCAAATCCCTCTTCCTGTGCTATCTGAAAACTCTCTGCAAGTATATTCCTGCCGATTGATGTTATGGCTTCATGTACCTCTATTTTCCCGAACTTGGCATTTTTATAACCAGTATACCCAAAGGAAGTTAAAAGAAGCCATTTTAAAACCTTATCACGCAGTGCAAACCTTTGATCCTCATCCTTCCTGCCCTTATAATACAACCTTAGATCAAGTAAGTCAGAAAGAATATCTGAAAGTATACCTCTTCTGTCCTTGCATATCCTGTAATTCAGGTATGGGAGAAGTTCAAAATTTTTGCATTTTACATTTATCGTTTCCATCGATAAGTTATAATTTACTATTATCGATGGATACATAGAACTGAAGTCTATCTCATAAACTCCTTCATATACTCCTGGAGATGGTTGTAGTATTAGTCCACCCTTGTCAGATTCTATAAACTGGTCTATGTTTTTCATTTCTTCATGATCACCTTTGTAAAGAGGTATCATGATATCTCTTGAAATAGCCTTTCTTATTTCATATGATGACACTGCGGTTCCTGGAGTTATCCTAGAGCTGTGGAATAAAGGAAGATCAGTCAATCTTGATATTGTCACTACCCCCTCCAGTCCCCCTTCACTGTACATAAATGAAGATCTTGCATCTATATGGGGTATCCCCCTTATAATGAAACCGCTTTTCCTGTGATGTACCTTGCCATATGAATTGAATGATCTTTCCCTGCTTAAGGCAGTATAAGCTGAATATCCATAATGCTTTCCAAGATTGAAAAATTTCTGGAAATATTCATCCCCATTTTCTGATATTATTATGTTGCAATCGTCCATATGAGAGAAAAAATAATCTAAGGATGCTTCAAAATTGGTGAAAATTTCTCCATTTATTTCTATATCCCTTATTCCGTCAATAAATTTTATGTTTAGTATATTAAGTTCAGGAATGATGAAATCACGATTCATGTCTTCGTTGCTTTCATCAAAAAAATTTAGTCTGTTTTTCACCATGAATGACTGTATTATGTTTATGTCTGCATTGTAAATTTCATAATCCCTGTTATTACCAATCTGCTCTATTGCATACACCATTTCCTCTATCCTGCTTGGAGGTAGCTCTATCACCAGAACTTTCTTCTTTGAGTATACATCTTTCCTGATATCATAATACCATTTGACCCATGGGAGTGAGTCTATTTCGTCTACAATTCTGAAAAGAGATTCCCCGCCTACATAAATCTGGTGCAAATATTTCCACTTCTTCATTCTCCTGTTTTCATCTATAGTATATATATTATCTCTACCCCATGCATCTATTATCATTTCTTTTCCCTTGAAATTTCGATCAAAACGGAAAGAAGGAATGAAAATTCCGGATCAAGGGAAGCATATGATGATTGCGGAGTGTGCACCTTTGCCTTCTTTATTATATCTTCAAGCAATTCGGCATCCTCCTTTCTCATCACCTTTTCCATCTTTCGTATTTCTTCTATAATCCTATCTATTTCCATTCTAAGACTTGGGGTATTTCTTCCCATTTATCTGACACCTCCAGTATCCTGTACCTGAAGGCATTCTTTATAGACAGAGAAACGTATTCTTCATCCTGCACAAGATAGAATAAACTTGGTTTTCCAGATAATCTTGAAAGGCCCTCCATTGCCCTCGATATGTTTAAAAGTATTCCCTCTTTCCAGTCCTTTACTTCAGAGAGCCTCAGTACAAGAAATATTGAAAAACTGTCCTCGTAAATGTCTTCTAGTACGGTCTTTTGCATCTGGTACATATTCAGGACCCTCTGTATGTAAACTGTGTTTCCAAATTTCTTCTTCAGCGAATATGCATCTACAAAAATGCCATCTCCAAGCAACAGCAGTGTCTTTCCAAAACTACTTATAAAATCCTCCACAATAACAGTATTGAAATGCTCCAATTCCAAAAGGTATACATGATTACCCTTAAAGCTGAACATAAAGTAAAAACATATTTTCTAGTATTTTAAGATTTAAGGGTTATAGAAAAATGAAAAAAATGAAAAAATGAATTTTCTCAATACCAGCTGCGAGCCTTCATGGCTTTTGCTACCCTGTCCACTGCCAGGATGTAAGCACCCATCCTTGGGTAGGTTTTGTATTTCTCGGCAGTTTCCATGGTATCCCAGAAGCTCTCAGACATCTTCCTGTCAAGCCTGCTGTTAACTTCCTCGAGTGACCAGTAATATCCATTTATATTCTGTACCCACTCGAAATAAGAAACAATAACTCCACCTGAATTCGATAGGAAATCAGGTACTCCGAGAATTCCCCTCTTGTGGAGTATTAAATCCGCTTCAGGAGTTGTTGGTCCATTTGCAAGCTCGAGAACTATTTTTGCCTTTATTTTATCCGCATTCTTTGAGGTTATCTGGTTCTCAACTGCAGCGGGTATCAATACATCAACATTCAGCTCAAGGAGTTCCTCATTCGTTATGCTCTTTGCACCTGGGAATTTTGTCACTGTGCCTGTCTTCTGCTTGTGGGCCATGAGTGCATTATAATCAATTCCCTTCTCGTTGTATATTGCCCCATAAACATCACTTACTGCGACTACCTTTGCGCCAAACATCTCTATTGCGAGCTTGTGTGAATACTGACCAACATTTCCGTGACCCTGTATGGCTATTGTTGCCTTGCTTAGATCCAGATTTATCTTCTTTGCGGCTTCCCTGAGAACAAACATTCCTCCCCTTCCTGTGGCCTCTGTCCTTCCGAGTGATCCACCTATCTCCAGCGGCTTCCCGGTTATTACACCAGGAGCACTGTGACCTACAATCTTCTCATATTCATCAACCATCCATGCCATTATTTCCGGCGTGGTGAAAACATCAGGGGCTGGAATATCAATATCGGGTCCTATAAACTTGTATATTGCCCTTATGTATCCCCTTGAGAGTCTTTCCAATTCTCCTTTGCTCAATTTTTCAGGATCGCAGATAATTCCTCCTTTTGCTCCTCCGTATGGGATATTTGCCAGGGCAGTCTTCCATGTCATCCAGGCTGAAAGTGCCTTTACAGTATCGAGAGTCTCCTGGGGGTGATACCTTATACCTCCCTTCATGGGTCCCCTTGCATTATTGTAGTGGACCCTGAATCCCCTGAAAACTTTCGTGGTGCCATCATCCATTTTTACTGGGATCTGGACTTCGAGAATTTCCATCGGCTCCCTCAGTATAGCTAGGGCCTGAGGGTCCAGTTTCATTATCTTAGCAGCCTCGTCCAGTTGTGTCTGGGCGATTTTAAACGGGTTCAATTCTTCTGCCATATTTTCACCTCAATGGGTGTACCGTTATCAATCCATTTTTTATAAATGTATTTAAGAAATAATTTTATCCACGAAAAGGATTAAGTGAGACATTTTAATCTCAATACATGAAAATCGAACACTGGTTTTCAGAGTTGCAGAATGAAGACGTAAAATTGAGTGTCAGGATTAAATCGCATGTATTTTCAAAAGAGTCAAAATACCAGAGAATCGATATTTTTGACACTGAATTCTATGGGAGAATAATGGTTCTGGATGGTTGCTTTATGGTAACATATAAAGATGAATTCATGTACCAGGAAATGCTTGCGCATCCGGCTATGATGTCCCATGATAATCCAAAGAATATTCTTATAATCGGAGGAGGGGATGGTGGGATAGCCAGGGAAGTTCTAAAATACGACGTTGAAAGGGTTGACCTGGTGGAAATAGATGAAGATGTGATAAATGCATCAAAGGAGTATCTACCGCAGACGTCTGTTTCCTTTAGAGACAAGAGACTTAATGTATATAACCAGGATGCTTTCGATTTTGTTGGTGGAAAGAGAAAATATGACGTTATACTTGTTGATTCCACAGACCCGGTGGGTTTTGCTGCTTCGCTCTTCTCAGATGTTTTCTACATGAAGGCAAAGGAAAGCCTTGAGGAGGGAGGAATTATTGCAACTCAATCAGGGTCCCCCTTCATGAATCCGGATCACATTAAAAAAGCAATAAAGGGAATGAAAAAGTACTTTAAATTCATAAAACCCTATGTTTCTTTCATGCCAACATATCCTTCTGGAATGTGGTCATATGTAATGGCATCGGACAAAAAAATAGAAATGAAAAGGGAATTCACTGGAAAGTACATGAACAGCGATATATATGAAGGTTCTCAGAAATTGCCTCAATTTATGAAAGAAATTGTAGATTGAATTAAAACTTAATCTTCAATTGTTCCTTCTTTTCATCCAACCTTTTCTTGAATGAGGGGCCCAGCTTCCTGGCTTCTATTTCAAGATCCCTTATGTTCTTCACAAAATTTGACTTGCTGTCAGTGTTCATCAGTTCCTCAAATTTCCTTCTTGCATTGATGGTCGAAAAGAAAAGGTAGATGAAATAACCGTCCCCTATTATGGAAAGAGCGAAAATGTAATACACCCAGTTTCCAGTGTAATTTATGAAGGATGTGAAAACAGTTGGAAGAATTGCGAGACTGAACCAGTATATTGCAATGATGGTCGATGCAAATAAGGATATGGCCAGAAATACGAGAGAAAGAGGTATTTTGTATTCTTTGATTTTCCCTTTTTCCATAGACCCTCAGTTTTTCCTCTTATATTTTCTTTTTCTTTAAGTAATTCATTAACTCCATAGCAGCTTTATATCTGTGCGATATCCTGTTTTTCTCAATTGTTTCCATTTCCGCATATGTCATTTCTTCTCCATAAGGGATGAAAATCGGGTCATAGCCAAACCCATTTTTTCCTCTCTCTTCCGTGGATATTAAACCTCTTGTCTCCCCATTGAAAATATGTATATCACCATCATAATAAGCAATGGAGGTTTTAAATAATGCATTCCTGTTTGTCTCATTTCTCATCAGCTTCAATATACCTTTGTTGCCAATCGTGGACTGCACATAGGAAGAATAAACTCCGGGGAATCCATTTAAGGAATCAATGAATAATCCTGAATCGTCTATAAAAAATTCTTCCTTTATTATGCCTGTTAGATAATATAAAGATCTTCTGGCAACCTCATCTATTGAACCAAGCTGTTCCTCGGGATATTTAAGATTATAATGTTTCAGTTCGAACCCATTTTCCCTGAATAGCTGATAATATTCAAGAAACTTGCCCTTATTTGAAGTAACTATCATCAAACGTATCTCCTCCTGTCTTCTATTTCCCTAACCTTTTCTATTATTTCTCCACTTCCCTTGAATTCACTGTATCCAAGGAGGAAATATCTAAAGAGATGACTGTAACCGAGGCTCTTCAGGGATTCCTTCATTAGGTGTATGTCCACGCCCATATTCTCAATTTCTGCATTAATTTCGCCCATGGATGGGTCTATGACATACACATCATCCGCGACTATGATGTTACCTGGAGTAAGATCCCCATGACTAATCCTCGCTTCATGCATCCTTCCCACCATTCTGCCTACATTTACAAGTATTTCTCTTGCACTTTCTTCATTGAGTACAGTGCTCAACTTTTTACCTTCTATATATTGCATGTATATTCTGAATTTATCATAATCTGCAAAATAAATCAACGGAGTCATAATACCCGTTTTTCTTAAGGCGCTTAAAATGCTCAACTCCCTCTTCATTCTAGAATTATTTATTTTTATATCTATTTCTTTGATTCTGTATTCCCTTCTCATTCTTTCCTTGACAATTGCATCCAGACCAAAAATTTCCTGCCTTGAAATGAAGCTTTCCCCTCCCACCATTTCAATAGATCTTATCTCTGCCTTACCTATCCATTCTGCATTTCTGTTATCGAGCCTGTCGCTCTGACTTATCATGTCCCTGACGCTCCCCTTTTCATTGCTGTAATAACCTGCTAGGGCTATCATTGCACCATTATCAGAAAGGTACTCATCTGGTGGAAAATAATATTTATATGATCTGGAAAGGGCCATTTTTGAAAGCATATCCCTGAGCCTCCTGTTCCTAGCAACACCCCCCGTAATCGTAAATTCATCAAAGCCGAAATGGGCCATTCCTCTCTCAACTATTTCTGTGAGTGCCGTAAATGCATATTCCTGGGCGTTAAATGCTATATCCTCATTGCTTTCTGTTCCAATTTTATTTTTTAAAAAGGTGTAGAGCCCTGAATATGATACATCCATCCCCTTAACTGTATAAGGGCAGTCAAAAATTTTTTTACCGTTTACCGCAATTTTCTCAAGTATTGGTGCTCCGGGAAATGGGATACCCATATCTCTTGCAACTTTGTCCAGAAAATTGCCAATCCCTATGTCCATAGTTTCTCCCAGCACAACATATTTTTCATTTCCCCTTGAGATGAGCTGTGTATTCCCTCCTGAGATGTAAAGGAA
>JAGDXO010000005.1 GCA_023256615.1 Thermoplasmata archaeon | reverse complement strand
GGAAGATGAGATTAGAGTAATAAGTTCTTCTTACTATCAGGATAATGGCACTCCGGTTCTGGAAATTTTCGGAAGGAATAAAGAAGGGGTGTCCTTCACCCTCCTATATAATAAATTCCTGCCATATTTTTTTGTCCTTGATCCCACGGAAGATGAATTAAATTCATTGAATGCTATCGGAGAAAAAATTAGTATTGAGTCAAAGGAATTATGGTATAAAGGAAAGAATGTAAAAGCTATAAAATTCATCTGTAAATCTCCCTGGAGGGTACCTGAATTTAGGAAACTGATAAGGGAACAAAACAGGATCCTTGCTGCTGACATCCCATTTCATTTTAGGTTTTACTATGATTTTGACCTTGGATCTTGTGTTAAATTTTCTGGAAATGAAGTGAAAACAACAAAATTTACTACGGATAAGGTTGTGGAGATTGATACAATTTCAAAAACAAATGATTTTCTACCCCCTTTGAAAATATTAAGTTTTGATATAGAAAACAGTATAAAAACCCAGCAGTTATACGTTATTGGGTATACAGTAGAATTCGGTGATAAAATTGAGAGAGGTGCATTTACCGGTTCTCCTCCGGAAATTTTAAAGAAATTTATTGAAGAAATAAGGAGAATAGACCCTGATATCATAACTGGTTACAATATAGATGGATATGATCTTCCATTCCTTTCTAATCTAGGTGAAAAGGAAAATATTCAGTTAAAGATAGCGAGAGATGATTCCTTACCACAGAGAATACAGGGGCAATTCTGGAGGATTCACGGAAGGGTGGTAGCAGATGCCTGGTGGAACGTAAAGAGGGAACTCCATCCAAAACAGGAAACTCTGGCATTTGTGTCACAGGAACTGCTTGGTGAGAATAAGGGAGATGTTGACAGATTGAATATAGACAGAGAATGGGAAAAGGACAGGGATAATGTTATAGAATACTGTATAAAAGATGCTTATCTCGCACTGAAAATACTCAAAAAACTGGATGTGGTGGAAAAATATGAAAATATGAGTACTGTCTCGATGCTACCTCTGGATGATGTATGGAACTCCGGTAATTCTACCCTCATAGATTCAATCCTGATAAGAGAGGCCGATAGAAGGAACATAGCAGTTCCTATGAATAATTTCACCATACAAAACGAAGAAAAGATAGAAGGAGGATATGTCCATACAATAGAACCTGGGCTTTATGATATGGTGGCAGTAATGGATTTTAAAAGCATGTATCCAAGTTTGATGATTAAACATAATATTTGCTTTACCACTTTATCACCAGATGGAGAAATAGTAGCACCTAATGGTATACGATTTCTTTCCCCTCAAAGGAGGAGGGGTCTGATACCCGAGATTCTTGAAAGATTAATGATTACGAGGGATAAATACAAGGCATTGATGAAAAATGAAAATAACCCTGATAAAAGAAGGTACTTCAACTCAATGCAGGGGCAGGTAAAAATACTGATGAACTCATTCTACGGGGTTTTTGCTTCAAGTTTTTATAGATTTACTGACCAGAATATAGGTTCAAGTATAACAGCATTCGCAAGGGAAACAATAAAGAAAATTATTAATGATTTAGGAAACAAGGGTATTCAAGTTGTATACGGTGACACTGACTCCGTCTTTATTAAGACTGGAAAAAGTAACGTGGAAGAAGCCCTGAAACTTGCAACTGATCTGAAGGATAAAATTTCCGGAGAGCTGGGCATTCAGTTGGAGGTGGAAAGGATTATAGACCCGCTGTTCTCCCATGGAGCCAAGAAGAGGTATGCGGGTAGGGTGGTCTATCCTGAAAATGAGAAAGGAAATATTATAGTTAGAGGATACGAAATCCGAAGAACTGATTCCTTTGACCTTCAATCAGAGGCACTCATGGAAATATTCCAGTTTATACTTAACAGGGATGTAAATGGAGCTCTCAAAAGGGCTAAAGAGATTATAAATGATGTAAAAAGTGGAAATGTTGATGTTGAGAAACTAGTTATTTCAAGAAGTGTCAAGGATTTTGATGTATATAAGGACCAGAATTCTCTTGCAAATGTTCAGGCTGCGAGGAAATTGATAGAAAAAGGCCAAGAATTCGTTCCCGGTATGAAGGTATCTTGGATAGTTGTAGATAGTAAGAAAAGACCACAGGAAGTCGAGCCCTATCTTCCTAATCAGCAATTCAATAAGAAACCTGATTATGAATACTATGCAGACAGGGTTGCACAAACTCTTTCAAGAATTACGGAAGTATTCAATGTGGACGAATCCTCTCTTAAAAATACTGATCTGAGGAAGAAAAGCACACTTGAAGATTTTTTTTAATTCTATAAGAAAATAACGCCACACAAAGAGAAAAGGTTTTAAACTAAGATATATAATACAATTTGTGCCCTCTTACGACAGCAAGATAAGTGATATTCTTATAGATATTCTTAAAAAGCCCAGAAAAATAAGGGGGGCCAAGGGATCTTTTCTTTCAGAAACAGAGTTTCTGAGTATGCACAGTTTTGATCCAGAAAAATATGATGAACTTGAAACATATAGCATCAGGGAGCCATATTCATACGCTAAAATTTTGCTCGACAGAACCAGCTATGATAATATTTACTGGGTAATTGAGCCAACTTTATCGGAAAGTGCAAAAAATTTCCTTGAAATAATGAGGAACTCACTCGGACAGGTTATGAGTCTTACTGATGAAAGCATGAATCCCAGGGAGAGAGAGGAATACATAAAGGAAGGAATAGATACATTTACAGAGACAAGGAATTTCTGGATAGATTCTGTTACCAGGAAAAAGGTGGAATATTACCTTATAAGAGATTTCCTTGGATACAGCATTATAGATCCACTGATGAAAGACAAAAATATAGAGGATATTTCGTGCGATGGAATCGATATTCCAATATATATTTATCATAGAAAATATGAGAACATGAAAACTAATTTAAAATTTTCAAATTCAGACTCTTTAAACAGCTTTATAGTTTATCTTGGACAGAAAGGGAGGAAGCAGGTCTCAGTATCAGATCCTATTCTGGATGCATCAACGCCTGAGGGAAACAGAATCAATGCAACCTTCAGCGATGAAGTTACTGCAAAAGGTGGGACCTTTACTATAAGACTTTTCAGGGAGACACCATTCACTCCAACAGATCTCGTTATTTCAAGGACAGCCAGCGCGGAACTGGTAGCATACATGTGGTTGCTTGTAGAATTTGGACAGAATATGATGATACTTGGCGGAACCGGTGCTGGAAAAACGTCCACGCTCAATGCCATGACCCTTTTTATACCTCCAACTTCAAAGATTGTGAGCATAGAAGATACAAGAGAAATAAATCTTCCACATATGAATTGGATACCTTCCACAACGAGAAGTGGAGTTGGGGAGAAGGGCTATGGAACAGGCAAAGCTGCCGGCGAAATAGATATGTTTGACCTTGTTAGGGCTGCTCTGAGGCAGAGGCCAAATTATATAATTGTTGGAGAAGTTAGAGGCAGGGAAGCTTATAATCTTTTCCAGGCCATGGCTACTGGTCACATTACGTACGCAACAATGCACGCAGACTCCGTCCGATCGATGATATCAAGGCTGGAAAATCAGCCCATTAACATACCCAGGATTATGATGACCTCTTTAAATAATGTGTCAGTTCAAATGCAGGTCAGGGTAAGGAACCAAGTAGTCAGAAGGATAAAAGAGGTAGTGGAAATAGTGGGTTATGATCCAGATACAAATGAACTAACATTAAACAATATTTTCAACTGGAATGTGAAGAACGATAAAATAGAATTCACAGGACATTCGTACCTTTTTGAAAAAATAATGGACCTCAAGAATATGGATCAGGAAGCAATGGATGAGGAGTTTAAGAGGAGGATAGATGTGATAAGATATCTATCTGGAAACAGAATAAATGACTATCTCACAATATGGCAATATATTACCAATTATTATAGGGACCCTACCCCACTAATAGAACGCATAAGGGGGGAGATGCAAGGAAGGGAGGAACTATATGAGTAGTTCCATATTTGATAGGTTTAAAGCCAAGAAGGAGAATATTACATCTCTTGGTAAATCTAATTTCAATATAAATTATTCCCCGCGTAAAATAAAGGAGGCAAAGGGTAGTTACATTGGTAAAGCTGAATTAAGCCCATATTATGCAATTGCTTGGAAATTGTTTTCAAGGTTTGTACAGTCAAGAAATTTTAAATCATCTGGAACACTTCAGAATTCATTAAAAAAAGCCTCGATGAATGTAAGGTCGGAAGAATTCCTTGCAGCTTCTCTTTTTACCAGCATAATTGTGGCTGCTATAGCTCTTATTTTCCTGATAATTTCTCTGATTATGAGATTTTTCTACGCCATAGATGCAATAATGATAGTTGCAGTACCACTTTCAGCCTGGATTACGTATGTTGTAATGATATCCTATCCAGAGTCTAAAGCCTCCTCAAGGAAGAAATTAATAGAAAACAACCTTGGAGGTGCAATGGCATTCATTGCTGCTATGGCTAGTGCAGACGTACCCGTGGATGTGATTTTTAGAGAATTATCAAAGAGGGATGAATACGGTGAAATAAGAAAGGAAGCGCTCAAGATCACCAGAAATACTGAGTTATTCGGAATGGATATATTTACTGCTATAGGTGAAGCTTCAAGGGTAAGCCCATCCATAAAATGGCAGGAATTCCTACAGGGGGTTGTAACAACCGCTACAACAGGAGGAAGATTGAAGCCTTACTTTGTTAATAAAGCTGAAGAGTATCAAAATGAACTCAGAATAGCCCTGAGAAAGAACGCAGAAAATGTAGGACTTTTTGCCGAGACATATGTTACCGTCGGTGTAGCATTTCCATTATTCCTCATCGTGATATTGGCAATAATGGGAGTGATATCAGGCTCTTCAGGAGGCTCTACAATCGTTATTCTTGCGGCTTTCTCCTTCCTTGTAATGCCAGTGATAATTGGAACATTTATATGGATAATGGGGAGCGTCAGTAAGGAGGTTGCGATATGATCCCTCTCAAGATACTCATTCCATCTCTATTAATTGCGATTGTTGCAGGAATTATAGGTATTATACTTTACATACCAACTGGAAATGTGATTATACTTTTCAATGCAATAATTATGGCTATATCCATAGCACTTATTCCTCCAGGGATATTCGATTATATCAGGAACAAGAGGATAAGGGAAATTGAGAACAGGCTTCCAGATTTTCTCAGAGATGTTGCAGAAGCCTCAAGATTCGGTATGACCCTTGCAGACGCAATAGTATCAGCTTCTAAGGGAAGATATGGTATACTTACTAACGAAATCAGAAAAATGGCTTACCAGATAGAATGGGGCGTACCGGTTGGAGTTGCATTAGAAAGCTTCCTTTCAAGGGCATCAACCCCTTTGACGAAAAGAATTGTGAGCACGATTATAAAGTCCAATGAGGCTGGAGGAAACGTATCGGATGTGCTTAATATGGTAGCCAACTATTCAAGGGAAGTTCAGCAACTTAACAAAGAGAAGTACTCCCAACTGAGCTCTTATACTGTTGTACTTTTAATCGCCTATGGGGTATTTCTAGTTACAATACTAATACTCAACGTCCAGTTCTTCCCCCAGATGATCAAGGCTGGCCAGAGTGCCACAGGATCTGTATCAAATAACATTGCATCAATTAATGTCAGCATTATTCCAACTGTAAAACTGATATTTGCTGGAGCCATAATAGTTCACGCTGTTGGAGATGGTCTGATGGCTGGTGTTTTAAAGGATGGAAGATTTGAGAGCGGATTTCTCACTGCTGCTGTCTTGGCAATAGGTGGCTACTTGTTTCTTTTAATGTTAGGGGGAGTATGATATGAGCAGTCTTAATATCGTGAAAGGAATAGTCAAGAAAAATCCATCTAAACTTAAGGGACGATCAACATCCTATTCAAAAGATGAAATATCCCCGCTTATAAAACCTGGAGATGAATGGGAAATTAAGGATGAGATAGATATAGAACCCCCTTACAGCAGGGTGGTCATATTTTTTAACCAGAAAACTGGAGAATATCTCTATCATGTGAATGAACCTCTTATCCCAGATAATCTTAGGAATTTCATAAGAAGCGTTAAAGATAATATAATTGAGGATATTGATTCTAATCCTGATAAAAGGGAAGAAAGAATAGAAATATTGAGGAGAAAAATTGACGAATTTGCTATTGAGAAAGAGATTAATCTTTCAGGACTAGAAAGGGAGAGAGTATTTTATTACGTTTACAGGGATTTTGAAGGTTATGGACCTATAGAGGCCCCAATGCTTGACCCAAATGTTGAAGATATATCTTGTGATGGTACTGATATACCAATACATATATTTCACAGAAGACTGGGCAGTATAAGGTCCAATATTATATACAAAGACGATGCTGAGCTAGATACTTTCATTCTATGGATTGTCCAAAGGTCAGGAAACCATATTTCTGTCGCTAGTCCCATGGCAGACTGTACCCTACCGGATGGATCGAGATTGCAGGCAACTTTAGGAAGGGAAGTGACGAAAAGAGGTTCTTCCTTCACAATAAGGAGATTCAAGGAAAATCCCTTTACACCCTTGGATCTGCTTAAAATGAAAACTTTGAACAAAGATATTCTTGTTTACATATGGCTGGCAGTTGAGAATGGAATGAGTATATTTGTGGTTGGGGGGACTGCATCAGGTAAGACAACAACACTTAATTCAATACTTCTTTTTATTCCTCCAGGGAAGAAGATTGTGAGCATAGAGGATACAAGGGAAATAAATATACCTCACGAAAACTGGATTCCTTCGGTGACAAGACCTGGCATTGGCGAGGTCAATCCCATAACAAACAAGAAAATGGGTGAGGTAGATATGTTTGATCTGTTGGTCGCTAGCCTTAGGCAAAGACCTAACTACATCATAGTGGGAGAGGTGAGAGGTGTTGAGGCTTACAATGTATTTCAGGCAATGGCTACAGGTCACACAGCTTACTCAACATTCCATGCTGATGATGTTAGGACCCTAGTTCACAGACTTGAGAGCACACCAATCAATCTTCCTAAAGCTCTTATTTCATCACTGGACATAGTGCTTATGCAGGGTCAGGTTAAAGTCGATAATAAGTTATCTAGGAGAGTAAAGCAGATGGTAGAAATAGTAGGAGTCGACCCTGGAAGCAATGAACTCACTACAAATAATGCATATGAATGGGACCCTGTTGGTGATGTTTTCAATTTCAGCGGGCATTCTTATGTTATAGAGAGAATACTCACGATGAGAAACTGGACTATGAAAAGGATGGAAATAGAAATTGAAAGAAGAAAGAAAATTTTAGATTACATGAATGCAGTTGGGATTGACAATTACAGGGATTTTGCATCATTAGTAAGCTATTATTTTAAGAAACCTGATGGTTTAATTGATAGGGTCAGGCAGACATTGGGGGAGGATATACAATGAGGGGCATACTTTACGAAGAGGAAGGCGTGGCAAGTGCTGTGGGAACCATATTTGCTATTCTCATATTCGTTTCACTTCTCAGTATATTTGTCTCTACTTATGTCCCTGCAGCCATGATGGCAGATGAGGAGCAGTAAAGTTCTCAAACGATGAACAGCACGGTTCAGGTTGCTTCTACAATTACACAGTTGTCTGTGAATTACTGGCAAGGGGGATGGCCCTGATTCCTTTTGATCTTTAATCTGGATATGTCCCAATATTTACATTCCCCACGTATGGATATATCAATATATCTTTAGATACACCTTCCCAAGAGGGATACTTAACATTAAACATTTATAATGGTGCTGTCCTAACTGCAAATATGGTGGGCTCAGACATCACAGTGGGAGGAGCGATAATGGCCTTCACGAATAACAGATATTTTACCGATGAAGCGTGGACCTATGAATTCTCCTCACTATATTATTTCAATCCATTTATAAAGGATCAAAGGAATTCCTCCCTGGTTTCTAATTTTATTCAAATAGGACCAGGTTCTGGTAATTTAAAAAATGTCAGCATTTTCTTGGTTAATATAATCGGTGGTCCTAATACTATATCAACGTCATCTCCCGTCGCTTTATCAATTGGAATACTTAGTAAACAGACGATCATAAAGGATGGGACAAACATAACATTAAATTTCAATTCGTATGT
>JAGDXO010000012.1:5311-8486 GCA_023256615.1 Thermoplasmata archaeon | reverse complement strand
TAGGCTAAATGTGAAAAATTTAATATCAGATTCATAATCATAAGGTAATGAGCTCTGATGATGCTAATAGAAAAATGTTATCTGCAATAAATAGACTTAAATTCATCAACGATGATATATATAAGCTTCAAATGAAAAGGAAAGAACTATCAGACAAAATAATTGAAATATCTAAAGGTGGCATATTTTCAGAGGATCAGATAAATAATTTTATGCAGGAATTATCGGAGCTGGAAAAACAGAAATTTTACCTCGAAACTGAAAAGAACCATATAGTCGGAGAGATAAAGGGAGTCCTCGAAAATAAGAATGTTCTATTGGACAGATCAATGGAGATATGCAATTTAAAAGGTATAATGACAGTTTCTGGTTTGCCTGGAATAGGAAAGACAGAAACCATATTGAAGATGTTAAATAATTGTAATGGACGGGATAAATTAATAGTAGTTTTGAGGGACAGAGAAAGAATAGAAAAGTTAGTGAATGAATTCAATATTGATGCTAAAATATATTTTATAAATCCCATATATACTAAGAAAAAACTTGATATTAGAAGTATAGATCAGGTCTCAAAGATAGCAAATAGGCTGGCAAATGATATAAATAAAGTTTTAGGGGACAAGAGAAATCCTGTCATTGTAATTCACAGAAGTAATGACATCTCTCTCGACAGAATAGATGAAATATCAGGTATTATTAAAGAAGAATTTTGGTCATCCTTTCTGCAAGCATTAGCCACTAATGAAAAGGAATACTTGATTATATTCAACTGTGATGATGTAAATGAAGAGTGTACAAATCTGTTAAGCTTTTCAGATTATTTGCTGACAGTCAAGTATAATGAAGGGAATATTAATATTTATCTAAGCAGGACAAGACTATGAAATATGTGAACTTGTTAATTTTCATTCTAATATTTATCATTCCTTTAATTCTAACGTTTTTTACATATTCAAATATATACGCAATACCGATTACCTATTTTCTCTGGTTAACAATGGAAATAGGCCTAATAACATTCACAATGTTTTTTGATGACTTCAGGAAATCTAAAAAGATTTCTGGAGATTTACTTGAGGAATATAAAAGGTATAAAGTTGCTGCACTTGTAGTTTCTTTCAATGAAGATCCTGAAACAGTAAGAATTACCGTGAATGCTGTTAAAGAGTCTTTGGGAGATCTAGGTGCCACATATCTATTGGATGATTCCAATATTGAAGAAATATCAAAAAAGAATCAGGAAATATGTAAAGAATATGGGGTAAAATATCTCCACAGAGAAAACAGGAGAGGATATAAAGCAGGGGCCATTAATGATTTCATAAAAGCCTATGGTAAGGATTACGATATAATAGGAATTTTTGATGTAGATCAGCGTCCAGTTAAATCATTCTTTAAAGACCTTATTCCATTCTTTTCTGATCCTGAGGTCGCTTTTGTACAGATACCTCAAGCTTATACGGAATTGAAGAGCAGAGTTTCAATAGGTGCTTATTATCAGCAGAAGCCTTTCTTCGAAGTTGTAATGGAAGGTAGAAATGTTGTGGGTTCTGCTTTTATATTGGGAACCGGGGTTTTAATCAGAACATCTGTATTAGAAAAGGTGGGTCTCCTTGATGAATCAGTTGTAACAGAAGACCTAGCAACCAGTATAAATATACATTCAATTGGTTTTAAATCTATATATGTCAACTATCCTGGAATATGGTATGGAGAGGCTCCTCTTACAGTAAATGCCTATTTAATACAGCAAGGTAGGTGGGCTTTAGGAACATTTCAATCTACATGGAAAACACTCAATGCAGATGTTAAGCCAAGGGTATTTCTGGATTACGTCTCAGGACTTTTATACTGGTTGAAAGAGGGGCCTCTAACTGCTTTCGAAATATCAGCACCCCTAATATTTCTTATATTTCATATCTACATACTTAAGGTCAACCCTTTACTGTTTGCAATAATCTACTACCCTGTTTTTCTCATTTCAATGGCTTTTTTTGTTTATTCAATGAGGGGCAGTGAATATGGTATCAAAGGTTTCTTTTATCATCAATTTTTAGAGATGATAATGATGCCTTCTGTAATATTATCGTTCATAGCATGGGCTACCAGGAGGAAAAAACCTTTTAAGGTCACACCTAAAGGAAGAAAGCAGAAAATGAGCCCATTCATATTATTGAATATTTTTCTAACCGCAATATTTTTGTTTACCATATACCAAGCATACAACTGGTATAAAGTATCTTCAAATTTTTTTCTAAAATACTCAATACTGGTGAATCTGACCTGGGTAATATATTTCCTATTCCTGAATGCTGGAACTTTCCTGATATATTTCGGCAAAACCGAAAATGAAGAAAAATTACTGATTGAAAATAAACATCACATCAACTGAGGAACTTTTTCTTCAAGTAGGTCAGCAAATAATCAGGATTATAGGTTTCTCCGAAACTTTTCATCAAGAGTTTCTTGGGTTCGTAAATAGAACCGTATTTGTGCACTTTTTCATAGAGATGCAATTTTATAGCTTTTATATCCATGTTGTCCAGTTCACCAGTGAAATCATGTTTCCCCCATATCATACCTGCAACTATATTCCCCAAGCTATAGGTCGGGAAATAACCAAATGAACCTCCTGACCAGTGAATATCCTGAAGTACTCCCTCAGAATCATTTTTAGGCCTTATGCCTATGTACTTTTCCATGAAATCATTCCAGAGTTCTGGTACTTCTTTCACCTCAATTTCAGAATTTATGAGCTTCTTCTCTATCTCATATCTCAGAGCTATATGGAAATTATAAGTTACTTCATCAGCATCCACTCTAATTAAGCTTGGTCGAACTGTATTGAAATATCTATAAATCCTGTCTTCAGTATAATTTTTAAGGAATGGGAGATTGTATTTCAATACAGGATATATGAAGTGAACAAACTCCTTGCTTCTCCCAATGAAATTTTCCCAGAATCTGGACTGTGATTCATGTATACCAGAGGAAACCCCCCTCGCAATTGGCATTCTGGCGAATTTCGAAGGAATCTGAAGTTGATATATTGCGTGGCCACTTTCATGGATTGTTGAAAATAGTGTCGCTTTGAAGTTATATCCTTCATATCTTGTCGTAATTCTAACATCATCCTCTGATATTTCCGTTGTGAAGGGGTGAGAAGAAACATCTA
>JAGDXO010000012.1:3305-5211 GCA_023256615.1 Thermoplasmata archaeon | reverse complement strand
AACCGCTAAGTAATCTATCGAAAACAGAATCTGCATCCCTGACGGTGAATCCCTCTTCATAAAGGTCCATCAGAGGATCATATATATTGCCTTCATAACCAAGTTTTTCAGCTATAATTACATTTATTTCCACTATATCATTTAGATATTTTCTGAACAATGAGAAATCTGATTTAGATTTGGCTTCTCTCCATACGACCGTTGCCTTTGAAGTAAGGGTTTCAAATTTTTCTATGATCTCCGGGGGTATTGAAGCATAATAATGAATAGTTCTATTTAAAGTCCTGATTATTCCTGCTTCCGTTTCATCTAGCTTATCTATCTTCACAGATGAAACCTTTTTACTCAGTTCAAGGAAAAAAGTTTGTCTGAGAAGTGAAATATGTGCTATTGCCAGTCCTCTTGCCTCGACGCCATTTTTTGGCATATATGTCTCAAGATCCCAGTTTAGAAGGGAATTTGCTTGGTTTAGAGCCCAGATTTTTTCGTAATCTTTTAAAATATCCTTAATTTTTGGGTTCATAGATGATAATAGAATTATTCAGTTATATATTTATTCCTAATTTAGACCCAAAAAATTTATCCGCAGATATCATTAATAAATATGGTTTCATCGTTGGAGGAAAAGTGCATTTTTTGTGAAATCGTGAAGAGGGAAGAGAAGGCGAGCATAGTATATGAGGATGATGATGTCCTGGCATTTCTTGACATCAATCCACTCGCAAAGGGTCATACCCTTATAATTCCTAAAAAACATTACGTTGATATTACCGACATTCCCCCAGAAATGCTGAGTAAAATATCTCTTGTCTCCAAAAAACTTGGAGAGAATTTGATAAATAAACTTGGATATGATGGCGTAAATTTGATGCACTCTACTGGTGCTTCTGCTGGACAATCTGTTTTCCATTTTCATGTTCACCTAATCCCCAGAATTTCAGGGGAAAGCATTGGCTTCCAGGAATGGTGGTTCTCAAGGGCATTCCACCCTTCAAGGAAAGATCTTGATAAAACAGCGAATGATCTGAAACTATAGTTATTTTTTTTAAAGGAGATGCACAATATTATGGCTCCAAGGATGGATTATTAAAATTATTTATAAGTAAATTAACTATTAGATTATGGTTAGAAAAGAGAAAGACTCATTAGGCGAAGTTGAAATCCCTGAAGATAGATATTATGGGCCTGAGACTGCTAGGGCTCTTTCGAACTTTCCATACGACCGATTTATGGACAGAAGAATTATTGAACATTTGATTGTAATCAAGAGATCTTATGTGAAAGCATTTATGGATGCAGGTAAAATTGATAAAAAGATAGGGGAACCAATAATAAAAGCAGCGGATTCTCTCCTTAAGGAAAGGGACGAGAAGGATTTCCCACTGAAGTATATCCAGGCTGGTGCCGGGACATCAATGAACATGAACACAAATGAGGTAATCGCAAATAAAGCTCTTGAAATAATCGGTAAACCTAAAGGAGCCTATGATATAATTAGTCCCCACACACATGTGAACGTAGGGCAATCAAGTAACGATGTTTTTCCCGCGGCAATGAGACTTACTTTCTATTTCGAACTGAAAAAATTCCTTAAACCTCTTGACGATGTCATAAATCAGCTTAATGAAATGGCTTCAGTTTATAAAAATGACCTGAAAACAGGAAGAACTCACCTTCAGGATGCATCTGCAGTAACATTCGGTGACGAATTCAAAGCTTATGCAGATGAACTAAAGTTTTTCAGGGATGAATCAGAGCACATTCTTTCTAGACTAAGGAGACTCAACCTTGGTGGTACAGCGGTTGGAACTGGGGCAAATTGCCCTGTAAATATTAGGAGTAAAGTTTACGATAATATTAATGAACATTACAATGAAAAATTCTATCCGGCAGAAAATCTGATGTC
>JAGDXO010000012.1:0-3205 GCA_023256615.1 Thermoplasmata archaeon | reverse complement strand
GCGGTTCAACCTGGTTCATCCATTATGCCAGGGAAAGTAAATCCAAGCATTCTTGAAGCTGTTACCATGGCCAGTTTCCTCACAAGAGGATATGCTCAGACCGTAAATGAAGCCTCTTCTAATGGAGAGATGGAAATTAATGTTTTCACACCTATAATTTATACAAGTATAATGGGTTCTTTCGATATTATGACTGTATCTCTTAACATCTTGAAGGATAAGGCTCTAAAAGGTCTAAAACTGAATACAGAATATGCTAAGGACATTCTTATAAATTCCCCAGGAACTGCACTTCTTCTCAACCCTATAATAGGATATGAAAAGGCAGCAGAACTTGTTAAGGAAGCAAAGGAAAAGCACGTTCCATTCCTGAAACTTGTGAGGGAAAAGAAAATACTTACCGAGGAGCAGATTGAAAAAATATTCAGTCCAGAAAATATGCTGAACAAATAAAACATTCAGGGAAAAAATAATTAACGTCTATAAAATAGGGGACGCATCACGTGAGATAAATGTACTTCATACTTGAAACAGAGGAAACTGTAAGGGTCCCACCTGAAAAACTGGGAAAAGAATATGAGGAGACTGCCAAGTCTATTGCTACTGAGAAGGTAGAGGGTAAAATAGGCGTTCTTGACAGGCAGCTCGTAAGAGATGTTAATGATAGGAAATATGTTAATCTGATGGTTCTGGATTTTAAACTTAACGGAGAAGGTTATGTAGTTCACGGCGATGGAGGGGTATATCAATCAGTAGCTATGAAAATACTTGCATACCAGCCGACTATACAGGAAGTAGTTGAAGGCGAGATAATAGATATCAAAAAATTCGGCGCATTTGTTAAAATAGGTCCCATTGAAGGTCTTTTACACGTCAGTCAGGTGATGGACGATAGGATAGAAGTGGATGAGGAAAACAGAAAAATGCTTGGAAAAGAATCAAAAAGAGATCTAAAAATAGGAGATCATGTTAGAACAAGGATTGTTGCTCTTTCTCTATCTGATTCAAGTTTAGCAGAGAGTAAAATTGGATTGACAATGAGGCAGAATTTCCTGGGTAAAATTCAGTGGTTGAAGGGTGAAGGTAAATGATAAAGCTCAGGGCCTGCAGGGTTTGTAAGAGAGTCACAGAAGAAATGAAATGTCCAGTGTGTAATGGAGATACAGTTCTAGAATGGAAGGGATACTTATTCATTTTGCAGCCAGATAAATCATCTGTGGCAAAAAAAGCTGGAATTAAAGAAGCAGGTGAATATGCAATTAAAGTTAGATAAGGATATCGAAATTCCAGAAAATTACAGGAGTGTATTTTCAAGGGCCCCAGAGGTACTGGTAACAAAAGAATCACAGCTTGAATTTTTCCAGGAAAAGATGCTGATCACTGTGGGAGACATGGTGACCAGGACTGCACTCAAATTCAACATTGTACCAAAGTTATCAATAATAGACATGAAAACAAAAAGGGATGAAATTATGGATGACGTCCCCGACAAGTGGGATAGAACCTTGAATGTCAAAAACCCACCGGGAAAAATAACTGTTGAACTTTGGGATGCTGTAGAAGATTCATTGAAATTCAAGGGAAAAACACTGATAAGGGTGGATGGGGAAGAAGATCTAGCATCTCTTCCTTGCATTTACTTTTCACCTGATGGCGCTATAGTTATATATGGTGTTCCTAATAAGGGAATAGCAGTATATGAAGTGGGTGAACCATTAAGAAATATAGTGCAGAATGCAATATTGGAGATAAAGGGTGGTAAATAATGAGGATTGAAATCATTAGCAGGAATGAAAATAAACTATTGAACAGGATGGAAGTGAAATACTTAGTGAGCCATGTGAAGGAAAAGACTCCAACGAGGGAAGAAATGAAGGCACAGTTATCTGCAAATCTTCAGGTTCCTAAGGAATTGATAGTGATAGATCACGCAAATACAAATTTCGGGAAATCTGTCACAGAAGGATATGCTAAGATATACAAGACAAAGGAAGCTGCGGTAAAACTTGAACCAGATTATCTATTGTACAGGAATGGCCTGAAAGAAAAGAAGGAGTGAAACAAATGGAGAAAAGGGAGATTTATTCGGTAGAGAATGGAAAGGTTGTCAGAAAGAGGAGATTCTGTCCTAAGTGCGGTCCAGGAGTTTTTCTTGCAGAGCACGAAGATAGACTCACCTGCGGAAGATGCGGTTATTCTGAAACAAGAAAGAAATAACGGAAAACCTTAAAAAGGCGAAATTTTTAGGTTTTTGATAAAAATGCTGCAGATGAAAGTCGATGCCAAAACTATCCGGGAGTTTTCGAATATCATAATCACGCTTGTTCCAGAAGCTAGGGTTGATTTCAAGCCTGAAGGTTTATTTTCCAAGGTAATGGATCCGGCTCATGTTGCAATGATAGCCCTAGAAATTAATAAGGAAGCCTTCCAGGAATATGTCCTTGATGGGGAAGAGAATCTTGGAATGGACATAGACAAGATGAGAAATGTTTTGAAACTTTCTGGCCCGAATGATATAATAGACATAAAATTTGATGGAAAGAAGATATCATTCAAGCTAGGAAATCTAAACGTGAGCACCCCTCTGATAGATCCATCATCCCTTACAACTCCCAAGATACCAACTATAGAACTTCCAAATAAAATTGTGACCGATATTTCATATCTTTCAACTGGGATAAAGGCAGCAGAGGGTATAGCGGAGGTTGTCACGTTCAATATAAGAGCAGAGGAACTGAAGATTTATTCAAAGGGGGAAACAGACTCAGAAACAACTGAGCTCACCATACCGAAATCAATGGCCAAGGAATTCATATACACTTCCGATGCACGGAGTTCATTCGCTTTAGATTATCTGTCAAAGTTCATACGGTCTCTAGAATCATCACAGGAGATATCAATCTCAGTAGGAAATGATTTCCCACTTAGAATGGAAGCGAATATTCTGAATGGAAAGGGGAGGGTAACTTTCCTGCTTGCACCTAGGATAGAGAGCATTTAAAATGTTTTGTTCTAATTTTCCCTTTTATCCTTAATTTTAAAAGAAAAAGCAGATTCCTAATACCATCTTTCCATGGTCTCAATTTCTTCTCTCCCCATCTGGATGCATAGGTTATTGGTACATCTATGTAACAGAACTCAGTGGCTGCCCTTATCTTTATTTCCTCAGAAAATTCCATACCATTTCCCATTGGCATAATTTTAT
>JAGDXO010000004.1:2487-47723 GCA_023256615.1 Thermoplasmata archaeon | reverse complement strand
TAGAAATAGATTCTTACCATTATTATGATCCCGTACATGCTTTTTTCCTTGTTCACGGATTTATTTCTGGTCAATTGGGTTCAGGGGTAAAGATTAATCCAAAATATGAAGAATTTGATAAACTGAATGAAAGACTTATTAGGAACAAAGATCTAGATTTAAGTGCGATTTCTTCTGTAAATTACTGGAAAGTAGCTAAAGATTATTATCTTCTTAGATCCGGAAGTACACAAAGATCCGATGTAGGTTCAATTATTATTTCAAAAAAACCTTATCGAAAAGACGAGATACAAGACCTCCGAATAGCTATTCCGGGAAAATCCTTTAGCGGGTACTTTTATTACAAATTATTCTTTAATGCAAAAGATGAGGTCACTTTCAGGTTCGATGAAATAATGCAAGCAGTATTGGATGATAAAGCAGATATTGGCTTGGTCATCCCTGGTCCTACACTTACAAGTGTCTACGAAAAATATAATCTGATAAAGATAGCCGATGTAATGGAAGAATGGAAAAATGTAGCTGGGGATTTACCGATGCCAATGGGTTCTTATGTTTTAAGTAAGAAATACTCAATGGAAGAAGCTATCGCGGTAAGAAAAACATTCCAAGAATCAATACATCACGCTCGAAATAATAAAGAAAGTGCATTCAGTTATGCTATGGAATTTGCTAAGGGCGCAGATCCAAAAGATCTGAATTACTTCCTTGAAGGTTGCAGATCAATATATGACATGGGGGATAGAGGAATAGAGGCTATAAGGAAAGTTCACGAAATTGCGAAGAATAGAGGCATGATCGATGAAGTACCAGATATAAATCCAGTCTAATTATCAAGTTAAATTTTTAATTTCATCGTTTAATGCAGGCTAAGAATTTTTGAATTAAAATGAATTTTAATGTTCTGGCATAATAAAATACATAATTAAATTTACTAGCCCTCAATGCTCGCTAAAATAACATTCATTAGATGGGGTCGATCGGATTTGGACCGACGACCTCCCGGTTATCAGCCGGGTGCTCTGACCAATCTAAGCTACGACCCCCGTACCTTTCCATAATTATGTAAAATATTAATCTTTATCGATTGAAAATTAATCAAAATAAAAATAAACAAAATTAAGCTTCCTGAGAAATTTCCTCAATTTCCTTTAAAATATTCTTTGCTATTTTCCCGACCTCGTCTTCGGCCTCGCTAAGCAGCTCGACGTCCTCTAATGTGTGGTGCTGCATCCATTCAACTACATTTTTCTTAGGCATATGACATCTGTATGATAATTGTCAGACGAATATAAATACTTTTCTCACATAAATAAGAAAATTAAAATAAAAATAATCAAAGTCTCTTTTTATTCATTTTAGCTTCAAGAGAATTGATCTTATCTCTCATTTTTTCTATATCGTCTCTGAGTTTGTTTAATGTTTCTAGCTGCGGTTTATTCCTTAGTTCAATGGCCTCTCTGATTGCTCTTTTAACCCTCCCATCAGTTTCTTGAGGTAGAAATGAGGATAATTTCGATATGAGGTCTGTATCTCCTATCTCCTTGATTGAATCTGCCACGCTTTGCCTTACTGCGAAGTAATTATCATTCATTGCATCTATCAACCATTTTCCAATATCCCTATCTTTCCAGTAGAGTTTCCCTATTGCTGATACTGCGGCGGCCCTTGTTTGCCAGCCATAACTCTTTGAGTAGAACTTCTTGATTTCTTTAATAAGAGATGGCTCTCTCAGCTCACCCATGGCATTAAGGGCACTTATTCTAATAACATCGTCATATGATTCAATTTCTAGTCCCTTCTTTATAAGATCAAGGGCTTTTTCATTTACATTTTTCTGGGCAGAGGTTATTATTTCAGCCCTAATTTGATAACCTTTTTCACTTTCAAACTGATCCTTTAATTTTCCATAAATATCTTCACTGTGGAAATTCCCAGAAGCCTTTATCACTTCCTTTCTTGCCTTGTAATCCTCTGTATTAAGGAAGTTTAAAATTGCCTTTTCGGCCCTTTCAGATCCTATCCTGGATACAGACTCAGCAATTTTCCCCTTGACATACCAGAACTTTTCCTCTTCAAAAGCGGATTCCAGGAAATCAATCTCTGTTAATCCAAATTTTGAAAGTTCCACTGCAGCGTCGGCTCTCTCCAGTACACTTCTGCCATGAATTAGGATATATCTTGCCTCTTCTTTTGGTCTATCTATATCAACAGTCTTCAGCACAAAGCTCTCGGGATCTATTGACAAAGCCTTGAAGCCCGCCCTGTCTAATTCAATCTCCTTGGATTCAGAGTTCAATAGAATCTCGGAATCTTCAACTCTATCATCATAATAAATCCTTAAGGGAATGCGAAGGTCATATACAAACCCCTTCTGTTGTATTCTTATCAAAATTTTCCTTTTAGAGGAAATTTCCTTTACTGATAGTTGTGGGTGCCCCTTTTCAAAAATGAACTGATGGAAAAGTTGCTCCAATGGAAATCCTGATACGGAATAAAGTGCCTTTCTCAGGTCCTCAGTCTCTACTCCATTCTCCTTATTTGTTTCAATATAATTCTTTACTCCCTTCCAGAAAATATCATCTCCCAGATAAAAATTGAAATATCTCAGTATGAGAGCTGCCTTCTGATACAGATGCCTATCAAATAGTTCAGCTGGATCCTTGTAATAATGTTCTACTACCGGTCTTCCATAGTCGTTAAAATATTCCTTGAGATAGACTTCCTTATGTTTCTGGACATCTACCAGAAATTCATCCTTCCCCTTGTAACGTTCCATGTATAGAAGTGCAAGGTATGTTGCAAATCCTTCATTTAACCAGGCTTGTGACCAATCTTTACACGTAACATAATCCCCAAACCACTGATGAGTGAGTTCGTGGCAGACCAAGCTCTCCGATTGATAATCAAGATGCGCCGTCTCGTCGTGCAATGTTCTTTCAGTGAGTGTAGTTGCACTCAGATTTTCCATTCCACCATAAACAAAATCTGCAACACAGGTCTGGCTATATTTTTCATAGGGGTACTTTACGCCTATTCTAGTGGATAGGAATTCCATCATATCTGGTGTGTTTTTAAATGCAAGTTCAGCATATTTTGAAAATTTATCTCTGTAGTATGATTCTATGGGAATTCCCTGCCACTCCTGCTTTAATGAACTAAATTTACCAGCTATAACACTGACTAGATATGCAGGAAATCTGAACTTCTCGGAATATATGAAGGTCTTAAAATCGCCTTCAACAATCTGCAGAAGTTGCCCGTTGCTAATGACAGTATACTCTTTTGGTACGGTAACCCTTATTTCATAGGCACTTCTCATATTTGGATAATCGAAACATGGGAACCAAGCGTGACTGTCCGTATCCTCTCCCTGTGTCCAAAACTGGGTGCCTTCATCGGTGTTGACAAAATATCCCCCTCTCCTTGGTTTTGCCCTATAAGTGATATTCAATATATAATTCCCAAAGGCCCTGAAATCCCCGTGAACGAATAGTTTTTCCTGATAAGTATCAAATTTTATTGGAACTCCGCTTACAGAAACGTTATAAATCTGCATATCAGTTGCGTCCAGCTCTATTGTCTCAATAGCCCTGCTATTGATCCTGATATCTAGCTCCACCTTGCCTTCCACCGCTTTTTCCTCAAAATTCAGTTTAATATCTATTACAGTTTTCTTTGTCTCAAATTGCTTCTCTCTCTCCAATTTAAGCTCATAACCGCTTAAAATAAAAGGCTTGATTTCCTGGTCTATCATATAAAAGTATGAATATCCAAGATATTATCTTTATTGAGTATCAATATTTCATGATGTCTATAATGGCATCTATTACCAAATCATTGTCATTCGGAGGTTTTGCCCTCCAATATTCAATGCCTGCATTTTCCAGTTTATCCTTAAAAAGGTGATCGAGATCAAAAAGAATCTCCAGATGTTCATATATGAATCCTATAGGAAGAACGGAAATACTGGATATTTTTTTCCTGACAAGATAATTTACTACGTAATCCATGTCCGGTCCAAGCCATTTAGGAGAGTAAGGGCCCTGGCTGTGATAGAATAAAATATGATCCCTTCCTTCGGATATTTCTCTGACGAGAGATGATAAGAAAATAGGATATGGATCGTAGCCTCTTATAGGAATACTATGGGCAGAGAATGCTATGAATCCATCTTCAGGCATATTTCCCCTGAAAAAATCAATCAGCCCTTCATGAAGACCTATATTCACAATTCTATGGTAATTTCTTGTTCCTAAAGTTAATTCAAGAGGTACAAAATAATCATCGAATATCTGCTTTGAATATATGGGGAATAAGGGGACTTCGTAAACCGTTCTCTCTCTGACTATTGATTTAGCATCCCTTAAGGATGGTCTGTAATGCTTTGTTAAAAGATAAACATTGAAACCTTCTTCATTGAGTCTATCCTCAATCTTATTTCTTATATTGTTTACAATTTTAATGGAAGGAGTTTCTCCTCCTATTATTTTCAGTTTGTTTATATTCTCATTTATCAGGGACTGGCTTGGTTCCTTCCCATGCAGTATGTCCTTGAGATAATCGTACATCTCATCCATAGATGATGGGAAGCCATAATACATCAAAACAACTGCCTTATCATTCAAATTCCTTCACCTTTTTCACTATAAAATCAAGTTTCTCAGGTTTAGCCCAAACTGGTACACCATGCCCTAGATTGAAAATGTGCCCTTTCATTTTAGATCCGTCCATCATTATTCTATTTATTTCTGCACCAATATATTTTTCATCGAGAGAAAGAAGGTTAGGATCAAGATTTCCCTGAACTATACACTCATCACAAAATTCCCTAAGATAATAAAAATCAGTTCTCCAATCTATTGAATATACATCAGCTTCAAGTGAACATATTTCTTTGAAAAGGTGGGATGATCCCTCAGAAAAAAATATCAGGGGCTTTTTAAGCTCCTTGAGTCTCGTCATATATTCAAATTCTATTTCTTTGAGGTATTTCTCATAGAAATTATTAGATACATTGCCTATCCAGCTCTCAAATATCTGGATTAAATCGACCCCGCTCTGAGCCTGAACCTTTGAGAAATTTACAAGTTCTTCTATTACATTATCAATATTCTGTTTTTTCTCAACTATGGCCTTTTTGGTACTCGGATAACCCTTTTCACCATTATCATAAAGATAGGAAAGAAATGTAAATGGGCCAGGAGTTATGCCTATTATAGTCTTCTTTGAATAGAGAAATGCAATTTCTTTAATTGCTTGGGTTAAAGGGTCATAATAATCAAAATAATCATCCTTTTTGTTAACTACAATGCCACCTTCATAGCTTAATGAATATCCAATTCTTGTTGCAGGTATAAGTATGTCTGAAAAAATTACGAGTGCATCTGTATCGAAATAATTCAGTGGCAGTTTTGTTACTTCAACTATGGTTCTATAATCTTTCATCATGTCCAGGAATTTTCTATCCCCTCTGATCCTTGAATATTCGGGAAGATACCTTCCAGCCTGTCTCATGAACCATACAGCGTTTCCCTTTTCATTTCCGCTTGCTATTTTCAACACAATCTTATCTTGTTTGTCTTGGTCGATGTGCATGTATATTCATGGTAATGAAAACATTTCACTTAAATATGCTTCTTTAATTGTGTCACAATGATGGGAAGACACATAGACTTCAACATGAAACCAATCCTGATATTCTGGGAAACTACAAAGGCATGTGATCTTGCGTGCAAACACTGCAGAGCATCTGCAATAACAAATGCATTACCTGACGAAATGAATGTTGACCAATCAATAAATTTTATAAATCAAATTAAAGATTTTGGCCCACCCTATCCTGTATTGATACTTACAGGTGGGGATATTATGAAGAAGAATGGACTGGAAATTATCCTGCAAAAGACTAAAGAACTTGGAATTCCAGTATCAATGTCTCCCAGTGCGACTCCTTTGCTGAATGAAAATGCTTTTGAGATGATGAAAAGGTACGGTGTTAAGAGTCTTTCATTGAGTTTAGACGGTGCCAAGGCAGAAACTCATGACTGGTTACGGGGTATAGATGGGACATATGAAAGGACCATAAGACTATCGAAGGAGATTATATCGAGGGGGTTCACGCTTCAGATAAATACTGCTGTATTCAGGAGAAATGTATATGAGCTTCCTTATATCCTGAAGATACTCATTGATAATAGGATAAAAACATGGGAAGTTTTTTTCCTAATAAAGACGGGTAGAGGGATTGACAGAGAGGATCTCAATGCAGACGAATATGAAGATGTCAATAATTTTCTTGAATTTGCTTCAAGGTATGGGATAGTTATAAGAACTGTGGAGTCTCCAATATTCAGAAGAATAATGTTTGAAAGGCAGAGTTCAGAATACAATGGAGGACAGATCTATAAATCTCTTGTTGAAAAAACCAAAGAAATTCTTGGGGGCCCCTCAGGAAAAGTTATGGGGCATACATCAAATACCAGGGATGGGAAGGGTATAATATTTGTATCTCACAACGGGGATGTAAACCCTTCAGGATTCCTTCCGCTGAAGCTTGGGAATGTTAAAGAAAAAAGCATAGTTGAAATATATCAAAATAATGAAATATTACGGAAACTAAGAGATCCCTCTAATTTCAAAGGCAGATGCGGGGCTTGTGAGTACGGTGATATCTGCGGAGGATCAAGATCAAGGGCATATTCCTATTATGGTGACATCTTCCAGGAAGATCCAAGATGTTCTTATATCCCCTCTTCAATGAGAAAGGAATTAAAGTTGAAAGTATAATTTACTCTTCCAGCAGTTCATTTGGCAATTTCCTCTTGTTTACATTTTCTTCCTTAAGAAGTATGTCTATCGCAATGTCAAGTTGCGGGTCCCTCCCTGAGAGATAGTCTTCTGGTTTATATTCCACAACAATATCAGGATCAACACCATAATTTTCTACATTAAAGCCGACATTACTGAACCAGAAAGCATATTCCGGCTGTGTCACAACTGTACCGTCTATCAATTTCCTCAGCGGGTTGATTCCAACTACTCCGCCCCATGTCCTGGTGCCAATCAGCTTGCCCAGTTTCAATTGCTTAAATGAGTGGCTGAATATGTCACCATCTGAACCAGCATATTCATTTGCGATAGCGATTACTCCCCCATTTATTGAATTTATTGGATACGGATGCAATGTGCCTCTCCTTGGTTTGTCATACCCGAGTCTTTCTGATTTTATCTTTTCTATTATCAATTGCGAAACAAAACCTCCTCCATTGAATCTGACATCAATTATTAGCGAATCATATGAACTCTCATTTACGAACAACCTGAAGAACTCGTTCAGACCCATCATGCCCATATCAGGAATGTGGACATATCCTATCCTGTTTCCACTTCTTCTATGAACGTAATCTCTGTTTGATTCAACCCAAGCTCTGTATCTCACATATTTATCATCATCCAAAGGTTTGACAAAAAACCTCTTAATTTCACCATTCTCCCTCATTATTTTAAATGATACAAAACTTTTAGGCAATGAAAGGAGTTCATGATTTATGTAGTGAGGACCGACTTTTTTGCCATCTATTTCAACTATCCTATCACCTATTTTTAAACCGGCTGTAAGAAGGGGTGATTTTTCCCTTTCGTTGGTTATATCACCTGAATACATTTTTTCAACGATGAAATACTTACCATCGTAACTGAAGTCAGCTGCCAGAGCAGACGGTTTGGGGAAATCTGTATTTGTGAATTCTCCTCCCATTTCATAGCAGTGAGATGTTCCGAATTCTCCAATCATTTCATTTATGATGAAACTGAGGTCAAATCTCGTATTCACTCTCTCCAAAAGCCTATGATATTTTTCAAAAATATTATTTGCGATTTCATTACCCCTTTTAGCGTTCCAGTAGTAATCTTTCATCATTTTCCATGTTTCCATGAACATTTGTATGTATTCGTCTCTCAATCTGGATACTACGGACATATTTTCAATATTTAGCATCTTCTCATTATCTGGCTTTTCAGTATCGAAAATGGCGATTTTTAAATCTTCCTTCCTATATATTATCTTCTTACTATCAGGCGAAATATCAAATGAAATTACTCCACCTTTTAATTCCTTTATCTTTCTTTCCCTGAAGTCATAGTATTTCAGTATCCCCTTCTCACTTGCTCCATTGTAGTAAGATTCAAACTCACCGTGTACTGGAACATCGTAAAGGATAAGGCCATTATCAGTTGGGTTTATAGATCTATAATCCGAGGACTGTATATCCATTGAAACTGTCCTGTACTTAGCATTTTCAAGATCAAAGCTGCCCTCCTTGGGGACTATGGTTCTGAGGGTTTTCTCAACAGGATTAATTCCATTCTCTCTTAGAGGTATTACATATGGACGTGATATCATGGGGTAACTGAAGTTAAAAAATAGCTTGTCAGATACAGGATTGAGGTCCCTTGAAGATAGGAAATACAGATAATTGCCATCAGGGCTGAATGCCGGGCTATAGTCATTAGAAATATCTGTTGTCAGATTGTATATTCTATTCTCATTTATGTCATATATTCTTATGAATCTCTGGACATAGCCACCAAAGAATGTTTTCTTTATTGGGAAGCTGTAGGAAATGAAATTTGAATCTGAGGAAATATCGAAATCTGAAATCATATCTTCACTGCTTTTATCTATAAGCTTTATTTCTGATGTCCTGAGATTAAGAAGATAAAGCTCAAATTTATCATTGGAAAATACCGTTATTTTTCCATCTTTTGAAGTTTTCAAGTAAAAAATATTTCCAAAGTCCTGTTTAATTGAAGTTATGGAATCATCCATCATATTGTATATCTTTATACTATCTCCTTCAGGGCCACCAAGAATATAGATCACTCTTTCCGTATCAATGAAATGTATTTTCCTTATTCTTAAACTATCGGGAATTTTAACTCGAAGGTTAGCATTTTCATCAATCAGGAAGGCTTGTCCCCTTGAAACCATACCAACAAAACCTTCATTATTGATATGGAATTCTTCAATTGATTTCACAATATTTTTAGTCTTTTCATCTATGCTTTCATATATCTCTCCAATATTCACCTTTTCTGTTGAATTATTTTCAGGATTGAAAATGAATATGTCTCCACCTTTAGAGAAAACTATCCTTTTTCCATCCGTATTGAGATGCCTTGGGTAATAATCTCTGAAATCAGTATGTATGGTAAAATCATCGCCATTTAGATTAACTGAACAAATCTGACCATTATTTTTCACATGATAAATGAAAAAAATCCTATCATTTAATAAAACTGGAGATGAAACATGATATTCCAGGTCAACTATTTTTTTGAATCCTTCCTCCTTATTGCCTGACCATATTTTTCCTCTGGTTCCACCTCTATATCCTTTCCAGTGTGGCATTTCAGACGTGTTCCTGCCAAGATATATTTTATCCTTGTAGTATATTATATGAATTGCAGGCCCAAGATTCAGTGGTTCTAGAATCTTGCCATTTTCTTTAATTTCATAGAGAAAAGTAAGAGAATTGAATGGTTGGAATGCAGGCGTAGAAATAATGATATTACCGTCTGGACTGAAACCTGCAATATCCGTGAACATTCTCCTAGCTACACTTAATCCAGATAGATATGTCACTCGTTCAATTTTTCCGTTTTCCCTGTCGTAGGAGAAAATATCAGATGAACTAGCGCTTTCTCCATACATAACACGGAATGCAATTTTTTTTCCGTTATCATAATATCTGCAATTATTTATGATACCTGTTTCTGAAACAATTCTTTTGGATTTTCCATTTCTGATATCATATTCCCACAATGAATCCCCGCTTACAAAAGCAATATTGTCTCCAGATATGTCTGGGTTCATAACCAAATTATGCATAAAATTTCATTTCAATATCGTTAAAAAACTTTTTTAAAAAAAATCTCAGTTTTGACAAAATTAAAAAATTTAAGTTTTATTGTTAAGTAAATAATTTTTATCTTACCGTCGAGTGGTTTAATTTATTATAAAGAGTTTAAAAATTTAATAAAAAGATTGATTATAATAGAGATCATCATGGAACGATCTAAATGACAATTCTGCTAATCATATTGCTATTTTTACATATAATGTCAGCGGTATTCCTAGTGGGGTCATCCATATTTGTATGGATAATCATATGGCCCTCCAGCAGCGTGGTTCTAACTGAAGAAAAACTAAGGACCAGGTTCATGAGTGTGATGGGGAAAAAATATGCTCTCTACACCAATATATCCGTTATTGTACTGACAGTTACGGGATTGCTGATAGTTTACCTCGTATACCCATCGTATTTTACCAATTTTTCTTCTACAGTCAGAACGACATGGGGGTACATACTAACTGTAAAGATAGTTCTGGTTGCTCTCATGTATGGTATAATGTACGGCAATAATATATGGCACGGAAAATTAATACCTAAACTGGCAGAGAGTGGAAAATTCGAAGAATTGAAAAGGATAAGAAGGATCACTCATGTTCTATCTTTTATAACAGTATTTCTAATGGTTGTGATAGTGTTAGTTGCCATGATACTGGCAGGAGTGTTCTGGTAATGGATAGCGAAAGATTATTTAAAAGGGCTTCCAAACTATTTCCTGGGGGTGTTAACAGTCCCGTGAGATATTACGCACCTTACCCAAGATTTATAAAGAGAGGGAAAGGAGCTAAAATATATGATGTGGATGGAAATGAATATATTGATTTATTACTGGCCTTCGGGCCAATGATCCTTGGTCACGCAAATCCATCAGTTGTAAAATCTATATGTGAAAGAACAGAAAATGGTACGCTGTTTGGAGCGCCCACTGAGGAGGAAATAAAGCTCGCAGAAATTATTAAGAAGAGTTCAACAATAGAAATGATGAGATTCGTAAATTCAGGTTCTGAAGCCACGCTCCATTCCCTGAGACTTTCTATCTTTTTTAACAGGAGAAAAAAGATACTGAAAGTTAAAGGAGGGTACCATGGTACTCATATTTTCAATTATCCCTCTGAAACAGTTGATGAGGTGGACTTCAATTCAATTGATGAATTAGAAAATAAGCTAAGATCAAGAGAGTATTCAGCATTTATCGTTGAGCCTGTTTTGGGGAACGCAGGTGTTATAAATCCGGAAGATGGATATCTTGAAAGTGTTAGAGATATAACCAGCAGGTATGGTACTTTACTGATTATTGATGAGGTTATTACTGGTTATAGAACAGGTTTCTTTCCATTTTATATGAGAAAAAAAATAGAACCTGATCTGGTAACACTTGGTAAAATAGTCGGCGGAGGTCTTCCCCTTGCTATTTATGGTGGGAAGGAGGATATAATGAAAAATATAAAACCATCTGGAGCTCTCCCTCAGGCAGGGACATACTCTGGAAATCCATTATCAGTTGTTGCTGGACTAGAAACAATGAAAATACTTGAAAAAAAGGATTATGGAAAACTTGAAAAAATAACAAAGAAAGGGTATGAAATACTAAAGGAATCTGGCTTATCTGTTAACATTGAAACAGGTATGCTATCTTTATTCCTGCGGGAAGGAAATGTAAGGAAATTTTCCGACGTTGTAAATTCAAAAAAGGAAAAATTCATGAATTTATTCTTTAAAATGCTGGATGCCGGAATATATTTGCCCCCTTCTTATGATGAGACAATATTCCTTAGTTTCTCACACAGTGAGAAGGACGTAGAATACGCTTTTTCCAGTATAAGCGAAGAGGCTAGGAGATTATGGAAAGAACCCTGAGAATTGCGACGCGTGGTTCAAGGCTCGCACTTATTCAATCTTATATCATAGGGGAGATATTGAGTAGCAATGGCATCAAATATAAAATGATCCCTGTAAGATCAGAAGGAGACAAGGATCTTACGAAACCATTGTATGAGTACAATGAAAGGGGTATATTTGTCAAGGCTGTCAACGAGGAAATCCTTGAAGGCAATGCGGATATATCTGTTCATTCAGCAAAGGATCTGCCATTCGATATTGGAGAAGAATTGGAGATAAGCTATTACTCTGAGAGAGGAGATACGAGAGATTATTTCGTTTCAAATATTTCTCTGGAAGGGTTTTCAGGAATCGTTGGTGGAAGCTCTATCAGGAGGCAAAATTTCCTTTCTTTAAGATATGACAAAATGAGTTTTAAGAATTTGAGAGGCAATATAGATACAAGAATAACAAAATGGAAAAACAAGGAAGTAGATGGGCTTGTCATCGCGAAGGTAGCCATTGATAGATTGGGGTTTTCATTACCAGGCGAAATAATCAGCGAATCAGTTCTTCCTCCAGCTCCAAATCAGGGATTGATAGCTGTGGTAACAAGAAAAAATTCAGAAGAGAGCAAATTTTTCAAGAGTATAGTAAACGGAGCATCTTTCTGGGAGGGTGATAGTGAGAGAAAATTAATGGGAGAATTATCCTTAGGATGTGATATGGCCGTCAGCATAAGAGCATATCAAGAAAGTAGAACCATAAAATTCTCATTTGCAAGGGACGGTAAAAGATATGACCTTTCGTTTAAGAATTTTCCAGACAGTAAAGAGATCAAAGAGATGAGGGATATAATATATGGATGAAATCGTATATGTAGGAGCTCCTCTTGAAAATCCAATTGAAAATGTCAAGTCGCTTGACGTTTTAAGAATAACATACAATTATTTTCCATCTCTCAAGGAAATAAAGAAGGATGTTGTTTTTACCTCCAAAAGAGGTATAATATCTCTTAAAATGAATGGCACTAAATTGAAAAGCAAAAGAGCTTTTTCAATAGGTCACATTACCTCGGAATACCTGAAAAAAATTTATGGAATGGATTCCATATTCCCGTCGGAAGAAAATTCAGATGGTCTGGCGGACCTTCTTATATCATACAATGGAGATTATTCATTGATAACCAGTGATTCAGTTTCAAATAAAATGCTGAAAAAACTTGAAAATAATAATATTAAATATGAACTTATCATCGCCTATAGAATAGAAGAAAATGTTGATGCGGACTATAGTGTAATAAATTTCAATAAAACATTGCTGATAGGATCATCCAAATCCTTTGAAATTCTTCTTAAAAATGCAGGTGACTTACTCCTTTCCAAAAAAATTTATGCAATCGGAAAACCCACTTATGAGAGAATTATGGAGTCCGGTTATAAACCTGTTAAATTTTTTGAAAGCCCTGACATAAGGAAAATAGTTAATCAAATATTGACGGAAAGGATTTAAGTTAATTAATCATACAGACGGAAGGTGTTTAAGAATTGGATAAAGGCGGTTTATTCCTGCTAAAGGTATCCTATTCTGATCTGGGTTCAATATACTTTAATGTACTCACTGACCTTCAGATAGATCAGGTTTATGATTATATCAAGAAAAATGAGCGGATTCAGGAGGCCGTAGTGCTTTGGACTTGCAATAGATTCGAAGTCTACTTCTATCCAGGAGATAGGGAAACTGTGGAATATGTGGAATATTTCGTGAAGGATAAGGTAAACAGGTATTCTATAATTCATGGTTGGGATGCGGTTAAAAATTTATTTCTGGTTGCTGCCGGTCTTGATTCAATGGTAATAGGAGAGAATGAAATACTTGGGCAGGTAAAGGACGCCTGGGAAAAATCGAGACAACACAACCTTTCAGGTGAAATAATAAATCCAATATTCCAGAAGGCTATAGAAATAGGAAAGAAAGTCAGAAGGGAAAATGGATTTAATAGGCTAAAGAGGAGTGTGGTAAGTGAGGCGCTAGAGCTTGCGAAATTGAAAGGGAATGAAAAAATATTGATTATAGGGGCAGGAAAAACAGGGACTCTTGCATCTAAAATGCTTCACGATAGGGGAATACCATTCACGATTTCAAACAGAACTCATGAGAAAGCAGAGTTACTATCAAAACAATTTAATTCCCGAACAGAGGAATATAAGAGCGAAAAATGGTGGAAATACGATTTAATAATAACAGCAGTTAAATCACATAAACCAATAATTGATAAAGATAATTTTGCAGGGAGGAAGAATACGAGAATAATAGATTTGAGCGTTCCACCAGTAGTTTCAAAGGAGATTAAGGACCTGGTTGAAGTTATAGACATGGATACAGTATCGAAGAAGATAGAAAATGAAAAGGAAAGGAGGAAGGAACTGGCTAACAGGGCTCTTTTAACGGTGGAAGATGAATTCAAAAAATTCTCTCAGAAAATGAAGAGCGAAGAAAAGATTAATTTGCTGAAAAAAATCCAGAATTATTCAGATATTGTAATAAAAAAAGAAATAGAAGAGATGGAAAGAAGAATAGATCTATCTGCCGAAGAAAGAATTATCTTGGAAAAAGGATTAGTGGCAACCCGGAACAGGCTACTAGGATTTGTCATAAATGCAATCAAAAGGACAGAAGACATAAAATCTTCAAGTATAGTTAGCAATATGGAGGTGATAATGGATGAAAATGTTTCCAGACTTAAGACTAAGAAGGCTGAGGATATCGCCAGAGATTAGGGAAATATTGCAGGAAACCAATGTTAGAAAAGAAAAAATGATAATGCCCATGTTTGTAGATGAGAGGATTAAGGGAAAGGAAGAAATAAGCAGCATGCCTGGGATATTCCGGTATTCTGAAGATGAAGCAGTGAGCAAGGCAAAGGAATATGAGGATCTCGGGATCAAGTCAGTCCTGCTGTTTGGGATACCGAAGGTCAAGGATGAATTAGGTTCACAGGCCTACGATGAAAGTGGGATTGTACAGAGGGCAATAAAGAGGATCAAGGAAGAAACGAATCTTATAATCTTTGCAGATTTATGCCTGTGTGAATACACAAGCCATGGGCACTGTGGAATCATTAATGGTCAGACAGTGGAAAATGACAGTACACTTGAACTATATGCCAAAATAGCAAGATCATACGCAATTAAAGGCGTGGATGCTGTTGCACCGTCTGGGATGATGGACGGGCAGGTTGCGAGGATCAGGAAGGAACTCGATACTAATGGATTCAAAGATACAATTATAATGGCATACAGCGCCAAATTTGCAAGCCCCCTTTATTCACCATTCCGGGAAGCTGCTTATTCAGCGCCTTCATTCGGTGATAGAAGAAGTTACCAAATGAATTACGGGAATTTCAGGGAAGCTATAAGGGAAATAGAAGAAGATATAGAGGAAGGGGCAGATATTATTATGGTGAAGCCTGCTCTGTTCTATCTTGACATAATAAGGGAGGCAAGAAACAGATTTAAATATCCGCTGGCGGCATACAGTGTAAGTGCAGAATATAGCATGATTATGAATGCAGCACAAAATAAAATCATTGATCTTGATTCAGTAATAAAGGAGAGTACAACCTCGATATCAAGGGCTGGAGCAGATTTAATTATAAGTTACTTCACAGAATACATTTACAGGAATAGGATATTCTAATTTGCTTTTAAAACTCAGTTATATCTAAATACCAATTTTATTTTTCAATTAGATGAGGACTGTCATATGGAATATTGATTTTAAATGCAACCTTTTGTGCAAAGGATGCAATGCATTTGAAGGGAATGAACTATTTCCATCAGATAAGATCGACGATTTCATAGATGAGATGAAATTCAACAAAGTGAAAATTGTTTCAGTCACAGGTGGAGAGCCTACTCTGCATCCAGATCTCCCAAGAATAATGAAAACTTTGAAGGAAAAGGGGTTCTACACCCATATAGCTACAAATGGAACAAATAAATACATGCTTGGAAAAATATCCCCCTATCTCGATGCCGCGACAATAAGTCTTGACAGTCACATCCCTGAATTGCATAATGAGTATAGAGGCAGAAAGATTTTTGATATAGTTCTGGAATCGATGAAATTTTTAAAGCCAAAAGTGAAGGTGCTCACATCCAATATGCTTGTAACAGATTTCAATTATGACAAAATAGAGGATTATGCAAATTTTGTCAATGATAAAATTGGTATTCCGGTTTCCATGTGTTTTCCAGATAATACTGCCTATTACTATGAAAAAGTTCCGGTTCAGAAGGAGCATATTCACGAAGCCTTTGAATTTGCCTTTAAGAATTACAAGGAGTTCAAATTTGGAAATACCCGCACTTACTACAGGGAGGCTATTGACTGGCTAGATAAGAAAGAGACGTCACAGTGCAGAGCTGGTCAAGTTGTATTTTATGCAGATTATAAGGGGAATGTTTATCCTTGCTTCTATAAAACTGATGTCAAACTTAATAAAAATAGGAAGTGGGATATATACGACAACAAATGCAATTCATGCTTCATCCAGTGTTTCAGAGAGCCAAGTATAAAGAAACCTATTGAACAGGGAAAGCTAATTGCAGGGATATATCTATATAATAAGAGGCATCATGGTCAAAGTGAATGAAAATTGCCCTATTCAGCGACACTTACTATCCTATACCAGATGGAGTTTCTAAACATCTGGTTGATTACAAAAAAGAACTGGAAAGAAGAGGGCACATTGTAAGGGTCTATACGGTATTTAAAGACGAGCAAAGTAATGTTTATGGGCTCCCATCAGTTAAATTCCCCCTTTATAAGGAATACAGGATGGCTTTACCCGTATACGATCTCTACAGGGATCTAGAAAAATTTAAGCCAGATGTATGTCACATTCATACTCCATTTGTCCTTGGAACTATGGGTTACAGATTTTCAAGGAAACGAAATATCCCAGTCATAGGGACATACCATACTGATTTTGTAAATATGGACAATACCATTGATTTTCCATTTGTCAAAAGCCTTCTTAATCTAGGATTTCAATACAATATGCATCTATACAGGAAGATTGATGCAGTCATATCTCCGTCTGAGCCTATGTACAGGCAGCTAGAAAATTACGGAGTCGAATCAGAGGTAATCCACGTAGGTATAGATTTAAAACCTTTCAAATACAGACAAGTAAAGGATGAATTCTACTTATTCCTTGGAAGGCTTACATATGATAAAGGTATATTATCTGTTCTTGAAGCTGCCAGACGAATGCCAGATAAACACTTCATAATTGCTGGGATAGGACCGATGAAGAACGATGTTGAGGAATATGCAGCCAAGTATGACAATATAAAATATCTCGGATATGTCTCAGAGGAAGAGAAAATAGATCTTCTCAGCAGAGCCAAAATTCTTGTTCTTCCATCTAGGGCTGAAACTTTTGGTGTGGTATACGTTGAGAGTATGGCATCAGGAACTCCAGTGATAGCCTCCACAGAGTCAAGGGAAATAGGAATTTTGAAAGAAAACTATAATGGATGGTTTGTTAAATTTGATGACCCAGAATCAATAGTAGAAAAGTTAAATTTCGCAGAAAGACAGGACCTAAAGAAATTTGGTGAAAATGCTTATAATTCGAGCAGGGATTATTCAGTTGAATCCACTGCGGATATACTGATGAAAAGGTATGGTGAATTGATTGAAGATAGAAAAAGGGGCTAAATATATAGGTATAGGAATATCCATACTTACACTATCAGTTTTTATATACATATATGGCCCTTTCAATTTACTCAGAACAATGTCATCTCTACCTTCAATTTTTATTTTATTTTTCATTGCAGCTCTTGCATTTCACCTACTATCATTCATATTCTGGTCATTTCGAATAAAGTTTTTATCTTTTGTGAATGGGTACAAAATAACATTCTATCAGGCTTTCATTACTGTTATTTCGTCCTTGTTTATAGCTACTCTAACACCGGGTTATATAGGGGGTGAACCTGTAAGAATCAAGAAGCTGAATGATTATGGAATACCTGCTGGTAGCTCTACAGCTATAGTGCTAGGCGAAAGAGGTTTTGACTCGATTTTTTTCATATTAATTTTCACATTCATAATATTGTCTGGCTTTGTTACTCTGACATACGAATTCCATATTTATGCAATCATTGGAATAGTGGTTCTAATTGCATTTTTAGCTTTTCTGGTACTGTCAATAGGAGCTAAAAATTTCTTTAAAGTTATGATTGGGAAAATAGAGAATTTCCTGATTAAGATCGATAAAAAGGGAAAAAGAAATAAAGAAAACTTTTCCAAAGTTGCAGAAGGGATAGAACTATTTGCAGACTCAACAAAAACAATGTTCATAAAAAAACCTGCAATGCTTGTAGCAGGTGTTCTAATAACGTCATTACTATGGTTATCAGATTTTTCTGTCCCTGTGATCCTGATAATGGGATTTGGGATACGGCCAGATATAATTTATATACTATTCATTCAGGTTATATTAGTACTGATATCATTAATACCTATCACTCCAGGAGCAGCAGGTATAATGGAGATTCTGATGCTAGCAACTTTTGCAGCATTTTTACCGCATAATTTTCTTGTCATATTCATTATTATTTGGAGATTTATCACATTTTATTTCAATATTTTATTGGGTTCGTTTTCAATCCATAAAATTGTGACAAAATAATATATTTAATCGTGATTATGCAATGATATATTTGAACGAAGCTCAAAGGCTGAGGAAATATACATTCAAGTCACCATCATTGTATTACACAATTCCATTAATGTTTGTACCTCCATTGTTGTTTTATGTATCATCAAGGAATATCACTTTTTTAGGAATATATTCATTTTCTGTTCTTTCACTTATAGTAACAGATTATCTCTCACCAAAAATATGGAAATTCAAATTTGGACCTAATAGGTCATTTTTGCTAGACTCAGTCGTTATTTATGCATCTCTAGTATATTATTTAATAATAGTAACTATTCACTTTCTCAGCCCTGTGCACGCCTTAATGTTATCTATAACTTTCATACCATTCATAAGAACCATGGTTTTCCTAACTTTTACAGAAAGAAAAAATATTCTATCTCATTTTCTAGGTATTTCATTTTCAATATATTTTTCTGTTTATATTCTTGTATTTTCTAAAAATTATTCCCTATTCATTTTGCCTATTATCTTGTCTTCATTGGTATATTCATTATCATCACACCTGTTCGTAAAGGTATCATTCTCAAAATTCATAAAGGAATTTAGTACTGATCCAATAAAGATCATAACTCAAATGGTAAATTCAGTTCATTCGGATTTATCCTACAATCAGGTAATAATGAATTTCTTCGATCAGGTTTATACAACGTTTGCCCCAAGAGAGGTTACAGTTTTGAAAGTTTCATCTGGTAGCCAGGAATTTATGATGGTCTTTCCTTATGTTCACCCTGGTCCCCTGGGTGAATTAGGGAGCTCAAATATTACTGGAAAATTGCAACGCTTACATCCGGGTAAAAGTATAATGGTTTTTCACACTTCAACCACTCATGATGATAATTGTTCAAGTGATGATGAAATTAGAAAAATATCGAAAGTCCTGGACGAAAAGGGGAAAAATTTCACTAACTCATATGAACCTTTCTTTGGGAAATATTTAACATTAATACCCCTCAATGAGGGAGGAATATTTTTCATAAGCCCTGATGATCCAAGATTCGATGATATTAAGATAACTGAAGGCATGAAAATTGTGAAGAAGGCTAAATCCCTTGGAATGAAATGGGCTGTAATTGTTGATCAGCATAATAATAATATGGATAGACCGGTCGAGAACAAGGATGTATCATATCTAATGGAAGAGGTCGAACTGGCAGTTAAAGGCAGAAAGAGGCAATATCCTGTTTACGGGTCGCTCGCAGAATCATATTTAACAGCAAAGGATATAGGCCCAGGGGGAATAAAATTTCTAGCACTTGAGATTAACAAAAAAAAGCTGGCTGTAATTCTCATTGATGGAAACAATATGGATTTTGATCTTAGAATGAAAATAGAGAGCTCTATAGAAGGATACGATAAGGTAATAGTGTGCACTACTGATAATCACATTGTCAATATAGACGGGCTTAATGTAAATCCAGTTGGAAGATCAAGCGAACACAACATAATCATAGATGAGATTAAAAGAATAGAAGCTCAATTGGGAGAAATGAAAGAATTATCCTTTGAGAGGATAAAGAAGGAATTAAGACTAAAGATAGCAGGCGAACATCATTACGATAAGCTGAATGAAATTATTAGGAAGTCACTCAATACAGCTAAAATTTCGGGGATTCTGGCAATACTCTTTTCCTTGGGCCTATCTCTTTTTATATTTAAGATACTTACATAGAATAATATATTTAATCGATATATATCAGTTATGAAAATAATAATTTCTGGTGGAACCGGATTCATCGGTAAAAATCTTTCAAAATATTTTATAACAAGAGGGGATGAAGTCACTGTACTCACAAGAGGAGAAAGTATAACTCAGGGAAACCCTAAATATGCTCATTGGGATCCAAACAAGGGAGGTTCCATAGATAGGATAGATAAAGCTGATATAGTTATCAATCTCGCAGGTTATTCAATAGCGGCAAAAAGATGGTCTTCTAAAGTGAAAAGGGAGCTAGAAGAGAGCAGAATAAATAGCACGAAAACTCTAATAAAATACTTGCCAGAGTGGAATGCTTCCACATTTATTAGTGCATCGGCGGTAGGCTATTATGGATTCAGAGATGATGAAATAATTGATGAAAGAGGAGCGCCAGGTGAGGATTTTCTTTCCCAGCTTGCAGTAAAATGGGAAGAAGCTGCTCTACAGGCTAATGTTGAAAATATTTCAATAGTTAGATTCGGTGTCGTTATAGGAGAAAACGGTGGTATACTAGAAAGATTCCTGACACCTATAAAATACGGTCTCTCGAAGAAGATAGGTTCCGGAAAACAATGGATCTCATGGGTAGATGTTGAAGATGTTGTGGGTTCAATAGATTTTATAATGACCAATAAGAAGAAAGGGATATATAATATAACATCCCCAAACCCAGAGAGAAATGAGGATTTTTTGAATGTAATAGCCAGTGCGATGCAGAAGAAACAGTATTTATCTGTTCCTGCCTTTTTGATAAAAGCGGTACTAGGCGAGATGGGGGAAGCATTAATAATTAATGGTCAACGTGCCATTCCAAAGAGATTGCAGGATGAAGGTTATAAATTCAAATATCCAGAACTCGGAGTGTCAATAGAAAAGGCAATAAAAAGGATAAATTAAATCTTATTTATTTTATTAACAAGATTAGAAATGAAAGCATTTATCAGTCCTAGTGATGTTTCATCTATAATTCTCCCTTCAGGACTAAATTTTTTATCCGCAAAACTGATAAATATTTCCGGTTTTGATAAAACATCCATTTCAGAGTAAAGAAGGACTTGTCTTAACTGATACTGTGCTCTCGACCCTCCCAACATTCCACTCGATGCGCTGACTATACCGGCTATTTTATGCTGGAGTACATTATCATTCGGAGGTCTCGTGAACCAGTCAAGGGCATTTTTCAAGATTCCAGGAAAAGAAAAGTTATATTCTGGCGTTGCAATTATAACTGCATCACTCTTTCTTATTTTCTCCTTATAATCCCTGACTATAGTGGGAAGTTTGTTTTCATCATCAGGATTGTAGATCGGTACATCCTTTATTTCAATAATTTCCATCTTAACGTTATCGGGCAGAAGAAAACCAATATTCTGAAGTAAAAGCCTGTTATATGAATCCTTTCTGATACTCCCGTTCACTCCTATTAATTTAATTTCTTTCATTGTAACCTGATTATTTTAATATACTTAATGCTTGCCATTTAAGATAAATCACTGTAATCTGATTTCAGAAAAATAGTTTACTTTTTTTAATTTAAAGTATTTGCCACTTATGAAAATACCCCTCAAGTAGAGATTTGTTATTCTCCATTTTATTGCTGCTACATAAATAATAACTTTGTGACAAGTGATTTAAGAAAATATTTATATTAAATGTAATTACACTGATGTGATAAAAATAGCATTATGGATATTATATAAACATAAAATTATTAGAAGAGAGGCAGTCAAGAATGGAATTTCAAACGTGGGGTGAACTAAAATGAGCGAGTCAAAACTTATTAAAAATGCCATAGGTTTAAAAGAAGGTCTTATGCAGGGGGTTGCAGGAGCAGCCCCTGCAGGTGCTGCTGTAGCGACACTTACAGGAGCAGCTTCATTTGCATTGGGCGCTCTGCCTTTGACTGCACTGATCGCTTTTTTTGTGGTTATGCTAAATGGTTACATAATCAGCAGGATTTCCTTAAAAGTATCAGGTGCAGGAGGTTATTACGAATATGTTAAGAATGGTCATGGGCCATCTATAGGTTTACTGACTGGATTGATTTATATTTTCTACCAGATAATGGCCATCGCCTTTATGGCTCTGAGTATAGGTGTTTTCATACCAGCAATATTATCCTATGTTTTCAATATCGATATTCCAATAATATTTACAACCCCACTAATAATAGTGGCTCTTGCATACGGGTTCATAATATCAACAGCAGGAATTAAAATCTCAACACGTTACACCATGGTAATGGCATTAGTGGAAATCCTTACAGTAACAATCATGGGACTGTACATTATTTTATCTCATCCATCCCTTAATAATGTAGATGTTTTCACACTGAAATACTCATCAAGCGGAATAACTGGGGTAGTTATGGGTGTTCTGTTAATGTATACTGCGTTTGCTGGTTTTGGGGCTTCTACTCCATTAGGAGAAGAATCAAAGCAGCCTAAACAAATTATCAGTAAATCAATAATTGCTTCGATTTTAATTCTAGGAGTATTCTTTGTTTTTTCTGCCTACGTGTTCACGGTCGCATATGGCCCTGACAGAATGTATGGATATGCTCAAAGCCTGGTACCTGGCATTACTATAATAGGAGGTTATATGGGTATTGGTGCAGCAGTGGTTATTACAATCCTTTTTATAAACAGCTTATTGACAGGTTTAGTGGTAATGGTCAATGGAACATCAAGAGTTTTAATGACAATGGGAAGGGATGCTGTGCTCCCAAGTAAGCTATCAGAGGTTCATAATAAATTCAAAACTCCCTTTTTATCTGCCGCTGCAGTGACACTAACATCCGCATTAATTGCAATAGCAGGTAATTTTCTACTTGGAGGATTTACTGCCTTTATAATGACTGCGATTGGGGCCACTTTAGGAACTCTCTTTGTTCACATAATAATAAACTCATCATACCCATCAATAAATAAAAGATTTAATGGAAATTACGATTTTAAGAGTATATTGCTGAGCTTAATTTCAGTAATTATTTTCATATTCATTCTAGGATCAACCTTCATATCTATTAGCCAGCCGGTAATTATAGGCAGTTTAGCCTTTATAATCTGGACTTTAGTCAGTCTTGGGATTATATATAAGAAAAAGGGTAAACTGAAAGAAATAAAAATTGAAAGAAATATAGAAATGGGGGCAGAGACCATTACAAAGTGACGAATCTTAATAATTTTAATTGCTTTATACCCTTTTCTATATAGTATTTAAACATCCAAGAATATTATTGTTATCGGTATAGACTATTTTGAAATTAGATGCAGGTGTAATCTTACTAATTTTATTTTAAACACAATGATTTTGTCTGCTTTAGAATCTGAAAATAAGAACTTGAAAAAGATTAAAGCCACCGGGGAGAATTGAACTCCCGACCTGCTGATTACAAGTCAGCCGCTCTACCGACTGAGCTACGGTGGCATCAGAGTATTTCCCGATACCCTCCTAGTAAAAGTACATTTTCCTTTTACCTGAACCACTGATGCCAAAGGGATCCTTTTGTTCTGAATTCATGAGTATCATTTATTTATCTTACTGGACTTTAGTTGATATCTTGCTTGTAGGAGGTAATAGTGCAGGAATATTTAAAATTTTTAAAGCTACATTGAACGAGAATTTGGCTTAATAGCGCCGGGGGGGAGATTTGAACTCCCGAGCTCTCTCGAGCAATAGATCTCGAATCTATCGCCTTGGCCGGACTAGGCTACCCCGGCTTTTCAACTGATATCTCTGATCATTAAGAAAGATATGAAATTTTTCAAATAATTAAAATAATGAATGGAGCAAATAGATAACAGAATATGGACTGGCGGGGATTCGAACCCCGGGCCTCCTGCTTGCAAAGCAGGCGATCTTCCGCTGATCTACCAGCCCTTTTCCAACATAGATGCCTTTCTCTCCCTTGATACCTTTATTTCCTTTAAAGTTTCCTCATCGAGCTCCGCCTTGAATTCCTCTGGAGCCCCTATACTCTCTGGTGGAACAAATTTGCATATATAAACTCCTTGGCCAGCCCTATAAAGATTCTCACCCTTCTCCCTCAGTATAGATGTACTTATTGGAACGATGAGGGGAGCATCATAATGGTGCAAACCTGCAATATACGCCTTTTCCTTTGCACTTGAAAGGTGTATCCATCTCCTATCAGATGGAAGAATCCCATTTTCCTTGAAGATTTCAAACTCTTCATTATTAGTTGGATAGTAAAGAGTTTCAGGAATATCGTCCGTTGGAAGATCAGAAAGATCTACCTCTATAGTATGCCCATAAGTGGCCCTCAGGTATCTTCTATTATCGGTTAGCTGATATCTCCCCTTGGAGTCAGTTAGCACTATTGCATAAATGTGAGATGGACCTACGAAATGAAATCTTCTATAATTGTATCTAATCTCCTGAACAAGTTCGTCTATATTCACATATCCTTTTTCATTGATTTCAATATGGTATCTGTCTGGTTTATGTCTGAGAATACCTGTTATAATACGTCCAAGGATATCAACCTCTTCATCAGAAAGTACGAATTTGCCTGGTTCTCCACATATAGGGCAGGCATTACCTCTAAAATATCCATGAGTATAACACTTTCTTATTTCTTCACCAGGCATAAACGTTGATTAATAAATCCATAATAACTCTTTGCATATGATCATAAAAAATATTATATTTTATTTATAATAAATAATAAAGTTTTATCAGGAAATTATATATAAATTGGTAGTATGACACAGTTAAATGGATCTATATAATCTACTATTATTGATAGTTATTCCCGGACTTTATTTTCTGGGAACAAAAATCAAAGCTTTCAGCAACAGAGGAGCAATTGCAGCATCAATAATAGGCAGTATAGTAATAATATTTGGTGGTGCTCTTTATTTTGTGATATTATTTCTTTTTTTAGGGTTTTCATATATTTCAACGCTGGCAGGTTTTGAAAAGAAGAAAAAAAAGAGTCTTCAGGAAGGGTTGAAGGGAGAGAGAAAGGCAAAGAATGTCCTTGCTGCTGGCCTTGTAGCTGCAGGTGTTTCCGTACTGAATATTTCTTCTGTAAACCCTATCTATGTTTTTGCTCTATATGTTATAGCTCTGGCTACAATACTAGCAGATACGGCAGCCTCAGAAATAGGCGCACTTGATGAAAATACCTATATGATTCTTACACTGAAGCCAGCCGAAACTGGAATAAATGGAGGGATATCAGTTCTAGGGACCATAACCTCGCTACTCTTCTCACTGATTTTTTCATTACTTTCTTTTCTCCTACTTGGAATAATTTTGTCGTTACAACTTAACCAGCTAATATATTATATAGTAATTACTGGTTTTCTTGGATTTGCAGGATCCCTTTTTGACTCAGTTCTCGGAGAAACACTTGAGAATAGAGGAATTTTGGATAAATATTCTGTAAATTTCTATGCATCACTTTTCTCCACTGTCATTGGAATGATAATATTCTTATAACAACTTATATATTGTAAATGATATTACAAATGATGAAAGTTTTATTAATTATTGCCGATGGATTGGGCGATAGACCCTCTCCAGTTTTAGGAGGTAAGACCCCTCTAGAAGCAGCAATAAAGCCTAACATTGATTATCTTGCAAAGAACGGCATTACAGGACTCATAGATCCAATAGCTCCGGGTATAATTCCCGGGTCTGATACTTCGCATCTTACTTATCTTGGTTATGATGCATATAAATATTATACAGGAAGAGGTCCATTTGAAGCTCTAGGAAGCGGATTAAAACTGGAACCCGGAGATATTGCATTCAGAGCAAATTTTGCAACAGTTGACGGTAATAATATTGTAAGGGACAGAAGGGCCGGTAGGATCAGGAGCGGTACAGACTTGCTTGCAAAATCCCTGAATATGAAGATAGAGGACACAGATATTTTCTTTAAGGAGGGAATAGAACACAGGGCCGCTTTAGTTCTAAGAGGGGAGGGCCTGTCCCCCGAAGTTTCTGATAACGATCCACATGAAGAAAATGTGGCCGTGCCGAAAGTTGTACCATTGAGCAAAAAAGGTGAAAAGACGGCAAGAATATTAAATGAATTCTATGATAGGTCAAGAAAAATATTAAATGAGCATGAAGTCAACAGAGAAAAAAGAGAAAAATCTATGCCTGAAGCAAATGCCATTTTATTCAGGGGTGGAGGAGTTGTTCCAGAGCTACCAAATTTTGAAATTAAACACGGGATAAAAGGGGGTTATATAGCTGCCGTATCACTCGTAGCCGGGATATGCAGACTGGCAGGAATGAAAAATTTTACACCATCGGGGGTGACAGGATCTACGGACACAAATGTTGTAGCTAAACTCAAGGCGGCAGTGGAGGGATTAAAGGAAGTTGATTTTATTTTAGTTAACATAAAGGGCACGGACATAGCAGGTCATGATGGCAACGGAATGAAAAAAAAGGAATTCATTGAAAAAATAGACAGGGCAATTGGAGAAGTATTGATGAATGAAAAGGACAGCTTAGTTATAGCATTTACTGGAGACCATTCAACTCCAGCCAGTCTCAAAGAACACTCATCAGATCCTGTCCCAATATTTATTCACTATAAAGGTTCAAGAAGAGATGGTATTGAGAATTTTAATGAAATGAGCGTGCGTGGAGGAACATTAAGACTCAGAGGGAACGATCTTATGAACTTACTTCTCAGCTCTGCAAATATGGCAGAAAAATTCGGTGCCTAAGATAGCGTTCTGTTAAGGAGATCATTAACTTCCTGATCTCTCACTTCAATTTTCATTAATGTTTCTCTGGCCTTATCTTTATCCCCCACAGAAATGTATATTTTAGCAAGGTTCAGAAGGGCGTCTCTATCCCTCGGATCAAGTTTTAAAGCTACATCCTCTGATTCCTTTGCATCTCCAAATCTTCCCAGCTTCATCAGAATGGTACCCCTCATATTCCAAAACATAGCATTCCTGTTTTCAAGTTTGATTGCCTGGTCTATTGATGCCAGCGCTTCAATGTCTCTTTCCATTGAGATCAGCAACCTGCTCTTTTCGTAATAATAAATACCCTTCCTCATTATTGTAATTGCCCTATTGATATATGAGAGAGCATCATCCTTGTTCTTATCAAAATTTGAAAGGAATAATCTTCTGTAAGTTTCAGGATTTGCAGGGTATGATTCTATAAGTTTCTTCTGGAATTCAGAAGAATCCTTTCCCTGCTTCTCTAGTATTTCAATAAGTAAAATGAGAGCTTCAATACTTTCTTTAATCTCTAGTGATTTCCTTGCATGTTTCTCTGCTTCCTCAAGCAATCCTTCATCTAGTAATTCTGATGCTGCCATATATTCATCATTACTTCTAGCCAACGATGGAAGCACTCTTTCATCAGTCACAATCTTCACATTATTATTCAAGAATTTAAACATTTGCATATTATTGCTGTTTTTATGACAATTTTAGATTTTAAAATATAATTATAATCTAAAATTTAATTATTTAATTCTTATTATATTATGAAAATTTTATGAAAAACTAATTTACCTTGATTAAATATAGTAAAGATGAAAGTACAGGTTATAGGGTTGGGAGGGATAGGAAAGAATCTCCTAAAGACTATCAATCAAAAAAATGGTCTCATTAAATCAAAATTAGGAGAAAAGATTGAAATTGTATCAGTTAGTGACACGAGTGGAACGGTTATTACCGATGGTATGCCTTTACTTAGAATAATTCAAGCAAAAGAATCAGGTGGACTGAAAGAGATCGAATCATTTGAAAAGATGAGTGCTCTCAAGGCAATAAAAGATATAGACTCCGATTTAGTTGTAGAACTGACTCAGAGCACCCTCGATGGCTCTCCGGGTTTAGATCATGTTACTGCAGCGATGGAAAATGAGAAAGATGTCGTAACAGCAAATAAAGGCGTCCTTACAACTGGAATCAACATGTTTGAGAAGATAAAGGAATATGGGAGAAAAATGAGGTACGAAGCCACGGTATGCGGGTCAATACCTGTTTTCAGTCTTATGGACTATTCGATTCAACCTGCGAGCATCATATCAATTAGTGGATTTTTCAATGCAACAAGCTCTTTCATCGCGTCAAAAATGGGAGAAGGAATGAGCAGGGAAGCAGCAATTGATCAGGCCATTAAGATTGGTTTAGCTGAAAAAAATTACAGGGATGATATTGAGGGTATTGATTCAGCAAGAAAATCTATAATTTTACACAGGAGGGTCTTTGGCTCTTCAATTTCCATGAAGGATGTCCAGTTCAAAAATATCAAGGAAGGTCTTGTACCCGGAAACAGGTTATTTAGTGAGATAAATGAGTCAGGAATACGGATAGGTTATATCCATGTGGATGGAATTAATGGCAAGAAAAATGGGATAGAGGCTCCTATGTCAATAAACTTTAAGACAGATATTTTTGATAGTCTCTCTCTTAATGTAGATCATGATGGGCCTGTAGAATCTGCCGCTGCAGTTCTAAATGACATCATGCTTATTGCAAAGGAAAAGATGATGAAGCAATGAACAGGGGTTACAAGGATTTTGTACTATTTTTATCAATATTATGGACTATTACCGTTGCATTGGATATAGTCTATATGATATTACTATACAGGCCATATTTTGGTGATTTATTACATGTTCCATTTCCTGTCTTTATAATAATACCTCTTCCCGTTCCATTATTCTATCTACCAGGTTATTTTACTGCAATGTGGTTTGGATTCCTGATAATAGTGTTCTCTGTATTTTTCCTTATTGCAATTTCCACGGGAATTATAAAATTCGAGAACTCAGCACTGTTCAGGATATCAGAATTTTATGCCCTAAATTTATTCCTATCGGTGGTTTATTTCTTATTCGTAGATGCAATAGGCAAGCCAGTTAAAGTTCCTATATCAAATAATACTCCATTTTACCTAAATATGCTATCACTGACCAACGCAGGTCTTTATGAGGAATTGATCACGAGGGTGCTCTATATAGGAATACCTCTTTACATATATTACAAAATGAAGAAGCCTGATTGGAGAGAAAATGGCAAGGAAGTGAAATGGTACAGGATGTTATGGGGCGGAGGATATAAACTTGGAAAACCAGAGATAACTGTGCTAATAATTTCATCTCTGATTTTCGGAATTGCGCATACTTCATCATGGGACTGGTCAAAAATGCCACAGGCATTCATGGGTGGCTTGTTTCTCGGCTTCCTTTATCTCAGATATGGGTTATATGCAGACGTTCTGTGGCATTTCTCTATAGATGCCACCTCGGCATTTTTACCTGAAGGATTGGGTAATCCTTATGCCAATGGAATATCTAATGGAATAGCAATATTTGTCGACCTGATATTCATTCTGGCGGGTGCAGTGATACTGATATACTATATAGTATCACTTGTTAAAAGAGGCAAAAAAGGGGAAAGTACTGCTCCAAAGACTGTAAATACAGCAGTATGCCCCAGATGTGGTTCATTGGACGTCTCATTGATATACGATGATATCTACAGATGCAATAGATGCGGCAATATTTTCAAGAGGATAAGATGATTTAGTAATCACCCATCTCCTCCGACCTCATTATTTCCCTGAGTAGTGAAGTGCCATAGGCTCCGGGTTTAAGAGTAAATTCTACTGAATTCTCTAAGCATTTCATATTTGAGGGAAAACTGAATATAGGCCTTCTTTCCCCCCTTGATTTCATGCCGAATGGAAGTTTGAACTCAAATTCATGGATGCCTTCATTTGAAATGACTTCCCTCTCTATTTCCCCCATTATTCCACCAGCAAATTCTGATTCATAACCTATTACCAGACCTGTGGGGGAGATTTTCTCTGAAATAAAATTTCTTCTCATTTTCTCGATATTAATTTCAGTTGCCTTTATCAGTCTACCATTGTAAAATAGAACATCACCTATCTCAATATTCTTGCTGTATTCTAGCCTCTTGCTTAAAATAAGATTGAAAAGGTAGCCCTGATATGCGTGTATGAACATCTCTACTAGATTCTGAGGAAGCTCCTTAATTGCCCCTACAAAATCTCCCTCATTCTCAATTAAATGTTTCATAACTTTCTTTTCAAGATCGAGTGCGTCAGGAAAACTTTCGTAGTTGGAACTGGGATCAGGATTATTATAATATTTCTCCCTCTCATCCTTGAATCTATCATCCCCCGGATAACCTATGAAAATCCTCGCAGCCTCCTCGAAGTCGTTCCTTACCATAGCTCTTCCAACCAGATGAGTTACGGGTCTCATAGAACCAAATCTTTGAGGTCCATAGAAATTTGGAAAAACACTGCCAGCTGAAACAGCATTACAATTTCTGGCAAATGTTTCTGAAAGGGTGTTTTTTACAATAACTCTAAAGAAATTCCCGCTATGTGATCCCATTGTAAGGGGTTTGTCAAGATAGAAATATTTCAGAACGGCTACATCTTCTAACTGAAAATCTCTGTATTTTGCACCAGGAATACTGAGATATTGTACCTTAAGGGCCCTCTTATCTTTAGTTCCTGCAAAAAAAACTTGCTTAGGTGAAACCCCAAGACTTCTCGCAATGTACCTAATCAATCTGTTATGCTCCCAATTTTTTACTTTCAATTTTAGGACAAGAACATTACCATCGTCTTTCTCAACTATATTCTCAAAAATTTCCTCAACATAAAAATCTTCAGGTGTATATCTCAATTTTCCACCGCAATAATCGAGATTATAATAATAGCTATTTATCCCTATCTCTGAAAATTTTGCCATGCTATTTCGGATATGCGGTATATTAATTAACCTTTTTTGATTATCATCTCGAATGTGGGAAGGATTAACTGGAAAGAGACTAAAAAATGGGACTAAAGGGCTGTTAATAGGAGTTATCATATCATCTATTCTTTTATTCGGTTCATTCTACATATATTTCCTATACCTCCTAATACCCGTAATTCTTGTTATAATTTTTCATTATACGAAGACGTGGAGATATACAGATAGGTCTTTTTACGGATTTCTTGCCATTGTAATTGCATTTTTTATTGCTGTCAGCGGTATTTCTTATACACTTATAAATGCCCCATCGCATTCTGATGTTATTTATCAGATTAATGGCTTATCCTATGATATCCATTTTAATTATGCCAATATTAATAATGATTATCTCGTATATTTTTCAATTCCAGCAAATAATATATCAAGCAATGCAAACATTTCGCTGATCAGTTTATTCACAGGTGGTATTTTTTCAAATTATACTGTGACAATGATTAAGAATGGCTCATACTATTACGCATCTGAGAATCTGGGTCATTTATCGAATAATGCATATGTTTTGAATTTTACATTTTATACAACAAACATATCAAGCAATATCTCCATAAAACATTCTGTTGAATTCTTGGGCCCAGTACTTGTTCCGCTCTATGTAATTATCTTGGAATTTGGAAAAACTCTTTTGATAACTTACCTCATCATCACATACATATTCTTCCTCATATTTGCATACTTTGCAAGGATGATAAGCAATGCGAGGAAAAGAGCCCCTAAAAATAATGAGATAAAGGATGAGACAAAATTGGAAACGGAAACAAAAGAGAATGAAAATAAAGGGAATTAATTAATTTTCAATTCATCTATTTTATTTATAACTTCCTTGGCATGTTCCTTGGGTGAAACTTTTTCAAATATATACGCTATCCTTCCCTCTTTATCAATAATGAAAGTCACCCTTTTTGCACTTGTAAGCCCCAAAACATTGTACTTTTTTGAAATCTCTTTACCCTTATCGGATAGCAGTATGAAAGGGATGCCAAGTTTGTCGGCAAACTTTTTATGAGTTCCTTCCGAGTCTACGCTTATACCTATGACATCTATTCCCCTTTTAGTAAATTCGTCAAAATTGTCCCTGAAATTGCAGGCTTCAGCGGTACATCCAGGTGTGAAATCTTTAGGGTAAAAATAAAGGACCACAACCTTTCCTTTCCTCTCTGAAATCTTCAATTCTCTCCCATTTTGGTCTATTGCCTCAAAGTCAGGGGCTAAATCTCCAATCCTTAATGAATTTTCCATAATCGTTAATTTATATCAATTAAAAAATCTTTTCTCACCTAGATAGAGGAAAAAATTGTTATAATAGTTATGGTTATTTATTAAAGAAGGTATGAAACTGAATCCAATTTCCATATGGGAACGGGATCTTGTTATATCTAGGGACCCTTCTGGTCTGTATCCCATAGATTTTTCAAGGAAGGGCACATTTAGGCTGTATTCCGATTATGAAAAGGGAATAAAATATGCAAAAATATCCAAACACGATGAAAATTATAATGAAATAAAGACAGAGGCGAAAAGAAATGGAATCGATATTAATGAGATTGGAGACGTTTCATTTATAAATCTTAAAAATACTTTAGAAAAACCGACAGAAGGAGAGGTAAGGGGAAGAGATATATCCTTGATTCCAGGAGTGATGAAGGATCCATTCACTTTATGGAAGAATGGAAGGGAATATGTAAGATACAGATTTATAGATGAAGCAATAGGTACGGTTTCAGACATGCTAATTAAGGGTCTTAATAGACTCAAGGCGGAAGGAGAGAATTATTGGAGAATAGAGTATCTTGGAAACCATATGGATGATATTTCCTATCTTATGGGATATGATTATCCAAGACGTGTGCTGCATGTTATAGTAAAGGAAATGGATTCATCTGACAGTATCCATTTATTCCCGCATTATTCATTTCCCCACATCATGTTCTTTATCCTAGGAGAAAACAACACAGAATCAGAAAGGGTGATAAGATTTTCAGAAGGTCTCACAGGTCATGGGGGTATAATAAGGGAATCTAAATTGTTAAGAGACGGGGATATAAAGATATACGAAGATATAAGAAATATTAGTTCATTCTCTGTATCATCATTATCCAGGGAACCATTTGCTGCATTTCCGATTCAATTTTATCAAAATTATGATGGAAAAGAAGTACTGCTAAACTGGTGGATAGATGAAGATGATTTGAATTTCCTACTCAAAAGAATAAAGAATTTCAATGAAATTAATAGGAATAAAGTTGATTTAATCTTGAATAAAATTGATTATATCCTCTGATCATTGAATTCCTCCATCAATAGGTATCATTGCCCCTGTTGTCGCTCCAAATATATTATCCTTTATTAGTTCAACAACAACATTTGCAACATGTTCAGGCAGAACTTCGATATGCAGCAGATTTCCCTTCTTGTATTCTTCCACCGAAATCCCTTTTGATCTCGCCCTGTTCTCAAGGACTCCATTTTCCCATATTGCCGAATCTCTGAATATCTTATCTGGATTAACAATATTGCTTCTTATACCGTATTTTCCGCCTTCAATAGTCACATATCTTGATAATTGTGCCGCAAAGGCCTTTGTTGAACCATATGATGCCATTCCAGCTCCAGGATTCGTAAGATTTTTTGTTATGTTAAAAATGTAATTTCCACCCATCTTCTGTTTCTTCATAACCTTGAACGTTTCTCTGGTAACTAAGAAGGTCCCTATCGCATTTACATTAATATGCTTCAGCATATCAGATAGTTCTACCTCTTCCAGGTTAGAAGGATGAAGATATCCCGCATTATTAAAAACAACATCTATTCCACCATAATTAAGTATAATTGATTCAACTGCTTCCTTAACGGAACTCTCATCTGAAATATTCATTTTAATGCCTAACCCCGTGTATTTAAATTTTTCATTGAATTCCAGAATCTTCTCGTTTATGTCACCGCCTATTGCCGTTATACCTTCTTCCAGGAATCTTAAGAATGTTGCCTTACCTATTCCGCTCGCAGCCCCCGTTACCAAACCTATATATCCCTGGAGAGGCAGTTCCTTCTTCTTTTTCAGCTTAGCCTCCTCTAATGACCAATATTCCATAAGGAATGCATCTTTTCTTCCAATGAATTTATTCTTTGCTATAAAACTCGCAGAATGCGTTACCCTGAAAGTATGAAGCGCCAAATCCCTTATGATGAGCGCCTCCTTCTTGGAGGAAGCAGCTGTGATCAAGCCTATCCCACTTATCAATATCACAGAGGGATATGGATCGTGCATAGGATATGATGAACCAATATAGCTTTTAAATTCCTCCTCGTATCTTGATACATATTCATTTATTTGTCCCTCCAAATCATTTATATCCTCTACGAATAAATAATCCATTTTAGTCCTTATTAACATATCGGGTGTAGCAGGGCCAAGCGTTGACATCTCCTTTGCCATATCCAGCATAGAATATCCGATTATCTCGGGGCTTTTATCCCAATTCAATATTTTCTTTTTATTCTTGCTTAAAATACCTCTTATTTTTGGAAGTAATGAAATCATAATTTCCTTTGAATTAGATAATTCTTTTCCTTCTGGTATGCCATTCCATTTTTGCCTAACGTATTTTTCTGCGATTGAAGTCAATCCAATATGTTTTCTATAACTTTCCTCTGCTGTATTCCCCCAGGTAATGAGACCATGGTTTCTCAGTATAGCTCCATCATAATCTTCCAGATTATATTCCTCTATAAGTTTTCCAAAAGCTTTTGCGAGGTCGAATCCAGGAGGGGTATATGGAAGAATTAAAACTCTTCCATTAAAAATGTCTGAAATCTTTCTATCATCTAGGTCAGTATTTGTAATTGAGAGGATGAAATCCGCATGGCTATGGTCAACGTATCTGAAAGGTATAAAGGCATGCAAGAATGTTTCTACAGAAGGAGAAGCCTGATCAGGGTCAAGCATGCATTTCCTGAGATATGAAACCATATCAATATCACTCATATCCTTTATTTTCTTTGCTTCCAGAAGCTCACTCATTCTCAGTGCAGTAAAACCATCCTCATTTATAGATGATAAGTCAGATCCAGATCCTTTAACAAAAAGTGCGTATACCTCCTTCCCAGTATGATCAAAGATGCTGATTTTTACACTTGTATTTCCGCCACCGTGTAAAACGAGATTTTCGTCTGACCCTATTTTCCTCGAAGTAAGAACCCTTTCTTTAAGGAGTTCTATCTGATCCTGTGGAATATTAAAACGCATAATAGTAAAGCAAGTAAATGATAAAAGATTTTATGAAAAAATTGGATGTAAAAAGATAGTTTATGGAAAAGAATAAATTCCAACTGAAATTATGATGCTATGGATTATTTCTCCAATAAAGACAGGGATGTGTTTGTCATAAATCTCCCAAAAATGATAGACAGAGGGGCCCTAATGTCCAGATACAGCAGGGCGGGAGAGCTGGATTTAAGAAAGCTCTGGGAGAAGGAGTTCTCAAAGGATGAGAATAAAGGTGAAAGGTTTTATGAGTTAATTTTTCTGGAGTATGGAGACGAATCTATTTCAGAATTAGTAACAGCACAGGTAGGAATTCAGAACGTGAGCAACATTATATCAAAAATAATTGAGGAAGGAAGGATTGGATTATCATACCTAGAAAAGAGTTCCAGATACGTATCTTATAATGAAAAAATAAATGGAAAATACCTGTATGCAGATCCGGAAAGAATAGGAATGCCCTTGAATTTAACTTCTGATTACATTCAATACTGTGATGAAACATTTGATGACTATGTCAGGATGAAGGATGAACTTATTATCAAATTAAAAGAATTATATCCTATAGAAAATGCAGAATTTAAAAATCCCGATGGGAAGAAAATTGAACTTGGAAAAGACAACGAAACAGATAAGATTCTTTTAAAATCTTATGAAAATTCAATAAGGAGCCGAGCACTTGATGAAGCAAGATTTCTCCTTCCCTCCTCAACTCTAACGAACGTAGGTATTAGCGGAAATGCGAGGGCGTTCGCACATTTACTGGAGAGGCTAAAGTCGACAGATTCAGAGGAAGCCTTGTGGTTGTACAATGAACTTTATAATGAATTGAGACAGGTTTTTCCAAAACTAATTGACTCCGTAGAATCGACGCACGGGATTTCAAATATCCGTTATCTTGAAAAAATTAAAAAATTTATTCCTCGCAAATTTGAATTTGAAAAAGAAGAGGGCGAAAATGTCCGTCTTCTTAATTATCTCGACGATGATAAAGTATCTTCCTCAATACTCGCGTCTTATTATTTTGAAAGGGTAGATGGACATTTCCCATCAATTAAAAGGAAAATGGACGAGTTATCAAGTGAAGAGAGAAGGGATATTTTAAGCTCAATTTCTGAATTGAGAACCAACAGGAGACAAAAACCAGATAGGAGCCTAGAGCATGTAAATTATACATTTGAAATAATGCTTAATTTCGGCGCTTTCAGAGAGCTTCAAAGACACAGACTGTTATCAATTCAAAGAAAATTGCTAACAACGGAGTATGGATACGATGTACCTCCAACAATAGCTATGGATGAAAATTTAAACAGAATCTACAGATCAGGAATGGAAAGGGCCAGAAAATTATTCAGAAATTTGGTGTCAATTAATCCATTTAAAGCCCAATATGTTGTGCCATTCGGTTACAGATATCCGGTAATAATCACGGCAAATTTAAGAGAGATTATTTACTTGGTCGAGCTGAGATCAACTCCTCAGGCTCACTTTGATCTGAGGAGAATGAGTTGGGAAATTTCCGACAAGATAATAAAAGTGAATCCATCAGTAGAGTCATTCTTCAAATTCGTGAACAGAAATAAGGAGGAATTAGGGCGACTTACCGCAGAGGTTAGAAAGGAAACTAAAAGAAGTTTCTTAACAAAGGAAAAATAAGAAAAAAATTCAAATTATTCTTAAAATTTTAATTCAAAAATGCAATCATCTTTCAAGGTCCATTGAAATTGAAAAAAAGTAAAAAGTTATTTTTAATTTTATCGAACGAAAACCCGATATTTCAGAGGAAATAGTAAATCATAAATATTGTCTATGCATATTAATCAATGGCTGGATTAAATCTTAAAAATTTTTATGACTTAAAATTTATAGCAAATATAAACATCGCAAAAGATAAAATTTTCTTTGAGGTATTCAGTCCCAATGAGGATAGTAATGATTATACCTCTTCTATTTATGAGCTCAGAGATAAAAAAGTTTTAAAATACAGCAGAGGTGAAAAGGACAAGGATGCACTTATATCTCCAAATGAAGAAATGATGATATATACATCTAAGGAAGACAAAAAATTATCAATAATTTTTAGGGATATAAATAAAGGGAATGAAAGGGTAATATTTAGAACTGATATAAATTTGAAATCGTATAAATGGAGCAGTGATTCAAAAAGTATCTACGCAATACTTGAAAGAAAACAGAAAGATGAAGATTATAGGATTATAGATGATTATCCAATTTATTTCAATGGTGAGGGATTTGTACATAATTCAGAATACAGCTTAATAAAAATATACACCAATGGAAAAAAGGAAGAATTATGGAAAGGTGAAGATGAAATAATTGAAATTGAACCAATGCAGGATGGCAAAAATATTGCAGCCATTGTGAGGCCCAAAGGATGGGACGTATACGACTCAAGATTATCCCTCTTCAGTATAGCAAGAAAAAAATTTGAGTTCCTGACTTCTGAGAGGGTTGGAATAAGCAACATACATTCCCTTAAGGATGGTCGAATAATTTTCTTGATGAACAGGCATGAAAGAAGCATTTTCGAAAGCCCGAAATTTTTCATCTATTCCAAAAAGGAAATTATACCATTATCACAAAAATATGATATTTCAATATCTAATTCAGTTAATTCAGATTCAAGAATGGGAAAAAATAGATTGATAAAAGTCCGTGGTGAAAAGATATATTTTGTTTCAACATCTGAAGGAAGAGCTGGACTTTATTCTCTAGATTTTAATGGTAAATTATACAGGGAAATAAATGGAAATTTCTCTATTGATGGATATGATATTCTTGGGAATGAGATATACTATATATCTCAATCATCAAATGAACCCCAGGAAATCTGGGTAAGCAAAGATAAAAAAATTAAAAAAATTACAGACCTTAACAGGAAAATCTCATCTTTTAAACTTAACAAGGCTGAGAATTTTAAAGTCAGGGCAAGCGATGGGAAAGAACTGGATTGCTGGTTTATAAAGGGTAAGTCGAAATCCACTATTCTCGAAATACACGGTGGTCCAAGGACATCATACGGAGAGGGATTTATTTTTGAATTCCATCTGCTGAATCAGAGAGGTTTCAACATTCTCTACTCCAATCCAAGGGGTAGTGACAGTTATGGAGATGACTTTGCACTTGAGATTAAAGAAAAATATGGAGAAAGAGATTATAAAGATATTAATGAGGTAGTGGATTACGCCATCTCTAAATTCAGAATTGACCCTAAAAAGATAGGGGTGGATGGTGGATCTTATGGAGGTTTTATGGTGAACTGGATAATAGGGCACACCGACAGGTTCAGGGCTGCAATAACTGACAGATCAATAAGTGACCAGATCTCATTCTATTTTACAAGTGACATTGGCCCAAGGTTCAACGGGGATCAGATTGGAGGAAATCCTCTTGATAATTTTGAGCATTACCTGAATAAATCTCCAATAAAATATTACAGGAATGTCAAGACCCCACTGCTTATTGTGCACTCCGATGAGGATTACAGGTGCCCCTTATCTCAGGCAATGGAATTTTACACCGCTCTGAAAACCAATGGAAATAATGTAAAAATGATAATTTTCAAAGGAGAAAATCATGAATTATCGAGAGGAGGCAAACCTAAAAACAGGGTCAAGAGACTCGAGGAAATAATCAACTGGTTTGAAAACAATATTTTTGATGAAAAATCTAAAAAATAAAATTACTGAATGAGGGTATAGGCCCTCTCATCCTTTATTTCATAATAAGTAGTGGAGTAAGGGCCCTTTTCAAAATTAGTCAATCTCTGAGGAACCCTTTCTATTTTTCCTATGCTCTTCAGATATAACAGTATACCCATAGCTGCTCTGCCTGCATCCGCTACCCCACTAATAATATCCTTTCTCTTATTGGTAATATCTCCACCTGCGAATATACCAGGATAGCTTGTCATATTGTACTGGTTTACTATCAAGTCTCCTCCACTTGTCATCTTCATCTTTTCCATTATTTGTTGTGGAATAAATGAGAAATTACCCTTCTGGCCAGTTGCTTCTATTATAGTATCAACTTCCATAAAATATTCCTTATCCTTTATTGGCACGGGCTCCCTCCTTCCCTTCCCATTATCAACCATCTGATTCTTCCAGTATCTAATTCCCTTGACTTTTCCATTTTCCCCTACATACTCTATTGGACTAATTTCCCATACGAATTCAACTCTTTCTTCCTCTGCCTCTTCAAGTTCTTCCTCTGCATTGCTTGATGGATAACCAGGTCTGTCCTCCTTTGATCTCCTGTATAGAACTAGGACTTTCTCGGCTCCAAGCCTTAAAGACATTCTCGCAGCATCGAATGCAGTGAAACCCCCTCCAATAATAGCCACAGTTTTTCCAACATCAATTCTCTCTCCATTATTTACTCTGCCCAAGAATTCTATTGCATGGTAAACATTTTTGAGATCTTCACCCTTAACTCTTGTAAGGGTGGGATTCCAGTTTCCTATTGCAATAAAGATGGAATCATATTTTGCCATTAAATCCTCAAATTTTATATCTTTCCCTACACTTTTGTTATAGAATATTCTACCACCATATGAAAGAATATGATCAACCTCTTTCTGGATAAGCTCTCTCGAAAGTCTGAATGCAGGGATACCGTGAACCATCATTCCTCCTGCTTTATCTGTGCCTTCATAAACGTCAACATTTATCCCATTTATAGAGAGATAAAATGCAGCAGTGAGTCCTGCCGGGCCCGCTCCTATAACTGCAACATTTGGGTGTCCGCCAAGGTCGTTCTTCTTAACTTTCAGGACATCCTTGTAATTTCCGACATTCTCTGCTACGTATTTTTTTATGTGTCTGGTAGCAAGAGATCCTTTATTATCATCAAGAACACAAACATCTTCACACGGGTGAGGGCATACATTACCACAAACAGCCACGAATGGAAGTTTTTCAAAATTAATTTTAAGGGCTTCATCTATTTTACCGTTCGCCATTGCTATCTGATAACCAGGAATATCTATTCTTGCAGGGCATCCCTGGACGCATAAACCACAGCCAAGGCATCTTGAACTCTCAGCTACCACCTCTTCTAATGTATATGGAACTAAAGTTGGAAAATCCAGGCCCTTCAATCTTTCATTAGGATCATATCTTTTAATCGGAACCCGGGAGTAATTTACTATTTTCAAATAGATCGACCTTTTACATTATTTCTTTTTATTAGATAAAAATTATCTAGTGTGGGAAGCTTATATTTTTGAATCTCGCCTTTCAAGACTGTTCTTTGCACGCCAGTAAGTAGGATCAATCCTCAGCGATTTTTCATACATTTTCCTGGCAAGCCATTTCTTGTCAAGACTTTCATATATTTGTCCCATCACGTAAAATACATCGGCCTTTACGGGTTTACATTTGGCTATTGATCTCAGGTCTTGGAGAGCAAGAACCGGGAATCCCATAAGTGCAATTGTGATGGCCCTGTTGAAAATTGAATCCTGGGCTTTTCTTCTAAGATACCTTTTTGAGATTTGAATGGATTTTGAATATAAATCTACAGCTTCGTAATAATTTCCATTTTCAACTAATTCGTTTGCAATCTGATAATATTTCCTTGAGATTGATGCTATTTCTTGCCGTATTTCCTTTGTTCTATTCTTCTTCTCTCTCTCAATCTCATCCAACTTTCTTTCGAGTTCTATTTCCATTCTATCTCTTTCTATTATTTTCGATACCTCAGAAATGCTCAGATAATCATAAAGGTCCGAGGAATTGTTGTCATCATTCATTAAAATTGAAGGAGAAGTCAAGTATTAATAGTTTTGCTTACGATTTCAGACAATTAGCAATCTCATAATTTTTGATTCCTATTAATCCAACCCATGGATCTTTGTACAGCCTCTTTCCATCTTTTGTATCTGAGTTCAACATCCGATTCTTCAGGCCTAAAAATATTCCTCTTTAAGCTATAGTTATTATAGAGGTCAGTATTTGGGGGACTCATTCCTGAGATCATCGCAATTGCGGTACCATAACTTGTTATCTCTGGGTTAATGCTTACAGAAATTTCCCTTTCTAAATAATTTGATAATAATTGCATGAGAGCACGATTTTGTGATAATCCGCCATTTATTCTCAAAAATCGATCTGTGTTATTCATTGAATCCAAGATGTCCATAATCTGAAAAATTACAGCTTCATATGCTGCCATAACAATAGATCTTTTATTTGTATTATTTGAAATTCCAACTATTAAACCCCTGGATGTGGAATCCCAATATGGAGAGTATAATCCGCTGAATGACGGTACAAAGTAAATGTCCTCATTCCACTTTTTATCCTTCTCTTCTTTTAATATTCTATTTGCCTCTTCAATACTCCTCACAATTCTATTTTTTATCAACCAATCTATTATTCCACCTGAAATCTGAGTTGAACCCTCGAGTGCAAAATTTACTTTACTACGTGAAGTCCCATATGCAACAGTAGTCAGAATGCCATCTTTTCTTATATTATTATTACTTCCTATGTTTTGCAAAATGAAAGAACCAGTCCCCAAAGTCATTTTAGTATTGCCATAATCCAGACATCCTTCACCAATCATGGCTGATTGTTGATCCCCCAGTACAGACGTGATCTGAATGTTCCCCAATCTTTCTGCGAATGTGTTAAGATGACCGAAAGATGGGGAAATCAATGGAAGATTATTTTCTTCAAGCTGAAAATATGAAAGAAGTTCATCATCCCAATCTAGAGTTTTAAGATTCATTAACATAGTTCTCGATGAATTTGAATAATCTGAAATAAAGCTTTTCCCATTTGAAAATTTCCATATAAGCCAACTATCTACAGTACCAAATATAATATTGTTCAATTCACGCTTTCTCAATCCTTTATTTTCAATGATCCATTTTATCTTCAAGGCAGAAAAATATGGATTAATAAGTAATCCGGTTTTATCTCTTATGGAATCTCCCATCCCACTTGCCATCATCGTTTTTGATAAATCAGCAGTCCTATTATCCTGCCAGACTATAGCATTGTATATAGGGATTCCTGTATTTCTATCCCATCCAATTATGGTCTCCCTCTGATTCGTTATTCCTATCTCTCTTATATTGTCCTTATCAATTTTAGCATTTTTTACGGCTTTATTAAAAACAATAATGGCATTTTTGTATATTGATTCGGGATCCTGCTCAACCCATCCCGGAAAAGGATAAAAATTTCTATTTCTTACGTAATGGTATCCTATTGTATTTAGATTATTATCGTAAATAGTACATCTGGTTCCAGTTGTACCCGCATCAATTACAGCAAGTAACTTGGATTCCATATGAATTTACCAGCTAACTAAAAATGTTCTCTGCTGAATTCAATCTTCCCCTCGTTGAATGTGACAATATAAACATCATTAACTTCAAATTTTATACCTAGAGATTCATATTCTTCATCTGAAAGCTTTAGGATTATTTTCTGTGATGGTTTAGCAGAAAATCCAAAAGTTTGAGAAATATTCTTCATCAGATCATTAATAAAATCTGGGGATATGCCCATTGGAATTGTATTATTCATTTTTTCTTCTTTATACTCATCCAGAATTATTTCTCTTCCCCTGGTTCTAGATTCCTGATCATAAATTGATGCTATGTTGGTTACTGTCACTTTTATGCTTAACATAATTCATCATGTAAAATTTTTTATTAAATATTTGCAGGAATGCAAAAATGCAGATTGCAAGAATATTCAACAATAATAGGATCAATGGAAATGTCATTAAATTTATTCCAATGTGAAAAGGAATAAATCCAAACAAATGATAAGATAAACGAAAAAAAATCAATTTTAAAGGACAAAATATAAATAATGGCTAAAATATACATATAGCGGTAATATGAAAAATGTGGTTATTCTAATGAGTTTAATTGTGACAATGGTCTTTCTTTTTACAGCCATGTCATCGACCAGTGCAATGAATATAGATCAAAATAATGTCCTGCCGGCAAATGTAAGTGGGCAAATATCAGGTATGCTGCATTATTCAAATATAAATGAAAAAGAAAAAGTGACAATAATGATAACATTAAAATACAGAAATCAGGAGTTACTCAATAAATATCTTGATGATTTGCAGAACCCATCTTCTCCATTATATCACAAATATATGTCACAGAGTGAATTTATTAACTTGTTCTCAGCAAGTCCAACAGAATATTATTCTATTGTAAATTATTTCATACAAAATGGATTCAACGTCCTGACATACAATGATAGAGTTTCAATAAGTATCACGGGCTCCTATTATCAATTTTCAGAAATATTCAATACTAAATTCGGGTTGATAAATGCTCAAAATAGTTACATTGCTCCTGTTTCACAGGTGCATTATTTCGGCCCTTATATGAATATTATCTCTAATGTTGTTGGTCTGAACAATGAGTTCAGGGCAAAAATAGCTCCAATGTTCATAAACTCAAATGGTTCACAGTTACTCTACGGCTCTGATCTACAAGTTGCCTATCAGCTGAAGCAGCTTTATTCAAAGGGATATCCAATAAATTCTACGATTGTCACCATACTATGGGCAGGTAATGACTCTTCTGGTAACTTATATGCCCCATTTGTGCCATCTGATGTATCCAATTATTTCAATAATACACTTCCTGCGGGGGAGCCCAAACCTAATATTTATGGATACCCTGTAGGTGGTGCCCCAAATCCCGGGCCATCTGCAGCAAATGACCCTTCTCAGGCAAATTTTGAGAGCACACTTGATTTAGAGATGGCAGGTAGTACAGCCCCGGGGGCCAATATTGTTGAGGTATATGGTCCATCTGCTACGGAGAATTATCTTGACGAGGCTTTTGCGGCTGCACTTAATAATGGATCTTCATTCTCTCCATTGAAGAATGTGGTTGCAATCAGCAATTCATGGGGGGGACAGGATTCTAATGATAGTACGTGGATGCAGTACGAGGAACAAGCTGCGGCTAGAGGGATCACAGTACTTGCATCATCCGGTGATGATGGAAACACAAATTCAGCCGCTCCAAGTTTCCCTGCCACAATGGCGTACAATAATTTCGGGACTCTGGCAGTGGGAGGGGCTGAAATGACTCTTTCAGGGAACCCAACTGAAAACGGCACTGGAACAACTGGCGTATTATCACAGGCGGTGTGGTATAATTCTCCACAATCTGGTGATGGTTCTCAGGGAGGAGTTAGCTCAGTATTTCCTGAACCTTCATGGCAATTGTCAAGTTCAATGGCCAACAGTGCAATAACCTCTAATTCCAGTGTAACAGGAGTCTCATCGGGAAGGGGAGTGCCAGATGTTGCAGCAGACGGAGCGAATATGTCAATATACATAACAACATCCAGCGGATCAGGATTCCAAACATTATGGGGTACGTCAGTTGCTTCTCCTCTGATGGCCGGGATGATAGCCACAATTGATAATTATATGGGATCAGAGGAAGGGTTTATCGATCCCCTAATATATAAACTAGGGCAAGCGCAGGTAAATGGAAGTTATACATCAGCACCACCTTTCTATTTCATATACAACGGTAGTAATGGGGAATTTTCCTCTGCAAATGGCTACAACCTTGTAGTAGGTTGGGGAACTATTAACGCATACAACTTTGTGAATGCTCAGTCTGGAGCAATTATTAGTAATAGTAATTACAGCGTTACGTTCACAGAATCAGGTCTTCTGACTGGAACCAGCTGGTCAGTTTCATTAAATGGAGCAAGCAAATCCTCTTCTACATCAAGTATTTCATTCCAAGAACCAAATGGAACTTATTCATTTTCTGTTGGACCAATTACAGGATATAGTGCCTCCCCCTCATCAGGCTCTTTGACAGTCAACGGCTCGGCTGTAGGTGAAACAATTGTATTCTCACAGAACCAGGTTCAAAATTCAGCCATATTCTCTGAAGTAAACGCAACTTCTGCCAACATCTCTACATATACTTTACCGGAAGCAGAAGAATTCAC
>JAGDXO010000004.1:0-2387 GCA_023256615.1 Thermoplasmata archaeon | reverse complement strand
GAAGAATTCACAATTGGAAATAACTCCTCGGCCTCAATTAATTTTGTAGTGCTGTATTTGAGTGGGTCAGGGCAAATAACATTCAGTATAGGGACTTCTTTATGGTCTTCCAATGTTCTGTCAAATGTTACCGTTAATGTAACCCCAGGACAGTTATGGTATAATATATCGATTCCAGTTACGAGCCTCTCAGGTAACGCGGATTATTATCTTAATGTCTATCAAGTCTCAGGCAACGTCAGCTGGGGTTATACATCCTCTCCATCTGTTGATGTCAATGCAATTCAGGACTATTACTACTCTTCTGGAACAATATATAACGATAATTCATATCCCGACATATTCATGATAGGCTATTCCTGATTTTTTAATATTTTTATTTGTTTTGTTCTTAGATCGTCAAAATTTTTTTCAATCTCTTTCAAAATAGGGTCGCTCTTGTCATTATTGTATATAGCTATAATTGCATTTCTTGCAATTCCTTGATACCCTGCTCTTTTAATGCTGCTATTCTTGTAAATTTTTGCAAAATAGTCCTTATCTATGAAAGCAAGCTCTTCTATCTTTGCCTTGTTTCCAAAATTATAATTTACAACTTCAGGAATTTTGGAGTATCTGGTATTATTATTCCAGGGGCAAACATCATTGCATATATCACAGCCGAATATCATATCTGACATTTTCATTGCAACAGAAGGGTCAATAATACCCCTGTTTTCAATGGTATTGTATGAAATACATTTTCTCGAATCGATTGATCTATCATAATTTATGGCTGATGTGGGGCAACTTAATATGCATCGATTGCAGCTTCCGCATAGGTCAGGAGAGGGAATATTGAAGTTATTGATTTTCAAATCAGTAATTGCTTCGCCTATATAAGTGAATGATCCAATTTTGCTATTAATGAGCATGGAGTTTCTACCTATCCATCCATTCCCTGATACCGAAGATATCAATCTTTCATCTATAGGTCCTGTATCCGTGTAGGTTAGGAAAGAATTCATAAATAGATCATTATTATTAACATAATTTCTTATAATTCTATTTACGAATATGTGATAATCAATTCCGAGTGCGTATTTAGAAAATCTGCCGTATCTTTGATCATAATGAAATCTTCTTTTATAATTCACAAGAAATGTTATTAAGGATTTAGAATTTTTCATTATTAATGAAGGGTCCTCTCTCTTCATCACATTTTCATGTTTTGTTAAGTAACCCATGTCCGCATTAAATCCAGCATCTATCCATTTTAAGAATTTTGAATTATCGAATATCTTGACAGGAGTTGATGATATTATAATATCTTCAGATGAAAAACTCCCGGTATCAATTATCACAATACTGCATGCTTGTTTCTGATAAATTTTTATTTATAGAAAAGTTAGGAGTTTGGGGGAAGCAGTAAAACTCAGACCTTCAGGGAGGAGATACACGGGCTTCCCCCAAAGAAAAGATTTATTGATATGTTTTCTATCCTATTAAATAATGTTCAGGACTATTAAGCTGAAGCTTCCGTATGACATATCACTCATTGAAACATCGAAGCAGTTCAGGGAAGCTACACAGATAGTTCTGGATTATGGTTTTGATAATAGGACATTCAATAAAAACAAACTCAATAAAGGAACATACAGAATGGTAAGGGAAAGAATACCCACGCTTCCATCTGCACTTGTTCAGACAGCAAGGGATACGGCATCTGAAGCATTAAAAGCAACAGAACTTGAGAAGAAAATAAAGAAGAAATCACTTACAATAAGATATGATAACAGGACATTCAAATTCTATCCAGATTCACATACCTTATCCCTCACAACAGTTCATGGAAGATTAGTCTTTCCTGTTGCACATTCGCCTTTGATCGACAAGTACAGAGGTGAATACACAAATGCCCAGCTTGTTGTGTATGAAAGGTCAAGGAGGATATTCATAATGGTTCAGGTGAATATCCCAGATAAAGGGGTGATGAATAAAGAAGAAGTGAAATTATTGGGAATGGACAGAGGTATAAAGAATATAGCAGTACTGTCAAACAATATATTTTTCAATAGCAAACATCTGAGGGAAGTGAAGGGAAGATATCATTTCTTGAAGAGAAAGCTGCAGCACTCAGGCACTCGTTCCGCTCACAGGAAACTGAAGAAAATAAGCGGAAGAGAGAGACGGTTCGTGCGTGATGTGAATCATGTGATATCAAAGAATATAGTTTCACTTCCCTATGATGCATATGCATTAGAGGCGTTGAATCCTGCATGGATGAAACAAAATGGGAATGGCAAAAAATTCAGGAATATGCTTGGATCGTGGTCACCAGCTGAGCTGCAAAAGTTCATAGAATACAAGGCAGAGGATGCGGGTAAGATTGTGGTATATGTAAATCC
>JAGDXO010000061.1 GCA_023256615.1 Thermoplasmata archaeon | reverse complement strand
ACCTTAATTTAAGATCTCTGAAACAACAGACATACAGCAATTTCAGAATAATTGCGGTAATTGATGATGAAAATGATGAATCGGTGGATGTGCTAAAAGAAGAGGGGATAGAATACCTTATTTCTGATGCTCTGTGCAGTGAATGTAGCGGAAAGGTGCGTGCCATATATTCTGCACTTCTTAGATTCAGAGATTTTCATTGCTATGTCATAGCGGATTCAGATATTAGGGTAGAAAGAGATTGGTTAGGAAAATTAATTAAACCTCTTTCAAAGAAGGATGTAGGTATTTCAACCACATTTCCAAAGTTCTATCCTGAGGGAGGGTTCTGGTCATATTTCAAAATGTACTGGGGAATGATAGGAGAATCGATGATGGAATCAAGTATTACTAGATTTGCTTGGGGTGGATCACTTGCTTTCAGGAATGACCTATTAGATGATAATGACCTGAAAGAATTTTCATCATCAATTTCAGATGATATTTCTTTATTGAATATTTGCAAAAGGAAAGGCCTTAAGGTTGCGTATGTAAAGGATGCAACAGTGTTAATACATTCTCCCGATAATTTTAGAATATTCCTGGAATGGAGTAATAGGCAAACTGCCCTATCCATTTCTTCCAGCAACAAGGTTTTCCTCTTCGGTATGATATATTACGTTCTGGCATCATTCCTAATAATTTCGGTGATCTTAATGTCAATACTTGGGTATTATCTGTTTCTTTTATTGCTCATTCCTGTTTTTTACATATCTTATTCCAACTACAGAAATGCACCTGTCAAGAATGGATTATTCATAGCCCACAATTTTATCCTTTACTTTTTCTACATTTACAACCTGATGGCTGGAAAATTCAAGAAAAATATCACCTGGAGAGGTAGAAATTACCAACTAAAATCAAAAGTTTAGGTTCAATGCTATTCCGGATGGTATTTTCGGATTGAAGTACGTGGATTTTTGAGGGAATATTAGACCTTTTGATGCTATTTCTACAAATTTTTCTTTGTTGAAAGGAGGCATAATAATTCCAAAAGAATATTTTCCTGAATCTACATTCTCTACCACTTCCTGCCAGGAATTTGTGAAATAAACATTATCAGACAATTCCCTTTCTGTCCATTTCAAACATTTTTTGAATATTAGATCATTTACCAGAGAAACTGGCAGATCTTCAATCAGTCCTCTTCCATTCACTTTTGGAATTATTTCGAAAAAATTTCCGTTATATATTTCTATTATTCCTTCTGAGTGATTTTCATCATTTACAATATAGAAGTTTTCTGAAATGCATTCCTTCATTTCTTCAAATTTCTTAGAGGACTTTACAATTCTATTTACGCCAGAGATTCTTAATCCTTCATTATGCAGTGATACAATAAAGGCCATAACATATTTCCAGAAAGTGTCACCTGTTTCATTATACAAAGTTCTTGATGCAGATAACCTATGGTGCCCGTCCGCTATTATTCCGTGTATAACGTTAAACTTAAATTTCAATTCTTCAATTATTTCTTTTTTTGTTATCCTATGAATTTTAATATTCATCCCTTTGAATTTAAATTCATCCAGCTTCTCTGCAAGACCATTTTTGATTATTTCATTAATAATATGATCAAAATTTTCTATTGTTACCAGGAATACCGGCTCAGGTTGACCTTCGATAGTTTTCATTAAATTTACTCTATCATTTACGAATTTTTTGAATGTTTTTTCATGGGTGATAATTTTAGGATCGTCTGAATCTATTAAGGAAATTATACCCGGAATTTTGAATTTTATGCCATTGTTTTCATATTCTATGGTGACTATAATTATAGATTCAACCACCATTTTTAACTTTCCTGACGCAATAAGCGACTGAAGAATTTTCCCTGCACTCTCATAATTTTCTGGTAAAGTGATGTGCGTTATATTAAACTCATATTTCTTCAAATTGGCTTCTTCATCTTCATTGATTGTGTCGAAGGGAGGAGATATGAATTCATTTAAATTACCCTGGTATATCCAGGGCTTAAAGGATTTAATTATCATCCATTCTCTCTAGGCTCGTGCAAGGGAGCTGATTGATGTAAATTCTTTTCTGTTCTCCAATCCGTAGTTCTTGACCTTAGAAATATTGACACCCTTCTTCTTAGCAATGTTCTCCACAACCTTCATCATCATCATCCCGCCAAATGATATAATGGAGCCAGTTCCTGCCCTGACGAAAAAGTTCCCTGATCCTTCGTCATAGCCTCTCCTTGATGCCATTCTTGCCAAATGCCTGTATGATGCATAATATACTGCAAGCTGTGACTCTGTTAATAAATCAAGGGAGAATTTCTTGGATGTTATTCTGCCCATTGGTATATTCTGAAGCGGTGTAACTGTGAATTCGAAATCCCTTCCATCATCTATTTTTGAATAACTAAGTCTGTTAATCATCGCTACTGTGTCCCAGTTGTCCTCATCGGTTTCCTCTGGCTGTCCCACCTGCAGCGTGAAAGCTGATCTCCAGTAATACTTAGTCTCATTATATATACCCTGCCAAACAATTTCCTCCCATGTTCCATCTGGACCTATCTTGAGAGGCATTGTCTTGTTTGGCATGTGTTTCTTAGCAAGTCTTTCGCTTCCTGTTTCTAGACCTGTCTGTATTCCTATCCAATTGTCCGGCCCTGCCTTCATTATCTTGGTCAGCTTTGATAGCAATTCTGGATAGGCCGATGGGATAGATATCCTTCCATGGGTTGGATTTGTCCCTGTGACACCCGGAGTTTCCATTATAAGCTTGAATAAATGTTCGAGCGCATCCTCATTTGGTCTGAAGAAATTATCGTGTTTGTAACCCCATATATCATCTGAATGAACCCATACATGTGAAATCCCTCCGAGTCTAAGGTTAATATCTATTTCTTTCTTGATCATATCATCGGTATAATATCTTAGAGGTCTTAGTGTGACTTCACAGAAATCACAGCCTATACCGCATCCCCTCATAACTTCTATCATTCCTTTCACTGCGGGATTTACTATTGTAGGTATTTCCTCAAGTTTCGGATATAGTTTTCCTGAAAGTGACCTTGAAATAATTTTCTCGTCCTTTTGATATACCCTCCTGAATTTTTCATCATATGTTGTATATCCTTTGTAAAAGAGATTGGAATCTATGTTTCCTTCTGCAATCTGTTGAAACAGCTCAGGTGCTATATCATCAGCTTCACCCATGAAAGCGTAATCTATTCCTTCCTTGTCTAGTTCCTCTCTCATCTGCGTAAACTCAAGCACTCCCGGGCCTCCAATTAAAAGTTTAGCCTTTTTCCCCTTCCTTGCTGAATTTATTCTTGCAATCAAAGTCTCCCATTCCTTCTTGACCCACGCATATAAGTCCCCGCCAAACAGGACATAATAGGACATAGTGGTTGGCCCTAGGCCGAGTGGGTCCATAGTACTAACGCCTATAACCTCAGTATCATCTTTTATTGCCTTTTCAAGATAATCATTATGAGCCACAAAAATATCCTTCTGGGGAAATCTTGTCAGAAGAGATGCCTCCAGCTTTCTTGTTGAATAAGGGGCGTATTTAGGGCTGCCATCAGGGAGAGCAGGAAATGGAGGGCCCTTCAGGAAATTGTAAATGGATGATGGGATGGAATGCACCGGTGCGCATGGAAGGAAATCAAGCAGTGGGAAATCCCTATAACCGTACATTAATGTGTTATCTGATACGAGAACATATTTTGCCATTAAGATCACCTGTTATGCCTAACAGATGTTTTTTATATTTATTAATTTTTTCTCAATTTTTTGTGAAAAATTAGCTCCAGTATTAGTTTTTAATCATTTATCCCTTGGTTCCATTATGATTATATATCTCCAGGTTACATTTTTTTCAGGATCAGGTCTTATCTTTATTTCTTTTTCATTTCTGAACCCTAAAACAACCCTATTCCCATCTTCGAAATCGCTGTAGACAGTCCTGCAGTTTTTTCCTGAGTATTTGTTGCCAATCTCATACTCCCTAATCCTGAAACCGTCGTCGCCTCTCAGTAATTCATAAAATAATCTGCTGACTCCTGGCGAAATAACAGCATTTGATATCATTAATGAACTCATGCTTCCCTTTACAACGACTTCATCTGCTCCTGCCATTTTTGCGTGTTCTGAATTTTCTGTTCTTAGAAGCTCTAATATGACATAAGCATTCTTATTCAATCTCTTGACTACCATGCAGGTAAGGATTGATTTTGCATCAACTGAGGATTGATCCCCTTCGAGTTTCTCTGGCAATATTATTATTTTTGATGATGATTTAATTCCTGCCCTTTCTAGGTCAGACTCTTCAAGAGCACTTCCCTTAACAAAATTATATGGCAGACCATCAAGTTTTGGCTCCTCCTTGTTCAGTATAACTACTTCCATTCCGTTATCCGTTATTTCCCTTACTATATCCCTGATTCTCTCATCCACATTGCATATAATAACATGATCTTTCATTTTTAAACTCACCTCCCCTATCCTCTTGGCCAGCTGAAAATCCATGAGATTGGCAGCCAGAGAAGCAGTGAAAAATCCAAGGCTTCCAATCCCGAATATCATTATGACCATTGCGTTTATTCTTCCTAGGTAACCATATACAGGTGTATCCCCATATCCAACTGTGGTTACTGTCTGCATCACCCACCAGAGACTGTCAAATAGTGAATGTATCCCAGAAGATGGTATATTGTTCTCTATGAAATACTCTGAAAATGTTCCATATATCACAACGGCAATGGCAGCGGCTGCCGCCCTATAAACCGAACTCTTCAGCTTTGCCCTGAATTTTTTGAAAAATAGGAAAATTGGAAACATTTTCACTCTGAATATAATTAAAAGATTTAATCTTCGCTCTTATAGCCATAAAAATTATCTAGGGCATAAGTTAACCCATCATATATTGATTTGGAAATTGAGCTTCCAAGGTCAGTTCCTGTTCCGGCATACTTGAATTCTTCTCCAGTCTCATCAGAAACTATTGCTGTCACATCGGTAATAGTTCCAGTGGCAATTTTTCCTGAAAATTTACTTTTGACTTTTCTTGTCCATAATGAGTAGCTTTTTGCTTCAACTGATGTTTTGAATGCATCCATGATAGCAGCATCAGTCAACTTAACGTTTGCCAGTACAATTACGTTTATAGTCCCCTTTCCTGAATAATTTAACCCATCGATTGGAGTTGCTGCATTATCCACGCCTGCAGATATGAATGAAGTGGCCATACTGCTCCTGGATATAACAAATCTGTCTGGTCTAACCGCTGTTAGAAGGCCAATCACAGATGAATAATCTATACCTCTTGAGAGTAGTACATTCCTCAGATATTCCACAGGCTTGTTTTTACAGTCACTTTTTCCATACAATGAATAATTTATGATACCAGTGGCATTCATCAGACCACCGTTCATTGAGGCGTTGCTAACAACTCTGCTGTTCCTGAGCTTAATGTAAAGGGAATCGGCTGTCATTTCTGCTTCAAAATTACTTTCTTTGAACTTTTCCCCAATTTTAAAGGTTTCTGCCATCGATTGGCATAACATTCAGGTAATTAAATCATAATGCTCTGAATAGACTCAACAGTTTATTCCTCTGTATTGCGTCAGAAACCTTTTCGGAAATAGCCTTATTGAGAGCTTCCCTGTCGTAATTGAAACGCTTCATATCTATACTTCCAGTATCTGTATCAAGAATTGAATATGACGGCCTTGGATCATTATCCCTCGGTTGACCTGCTGATCCGGGATTCAATAGAGTCATTCTTCCAAATGGCACCAAAAACTGAAAATGAGTATGCCCGACCAAAATTAGGCCATCTTCAATATAGCTTCCAAATGGGGTCTTAAAATTCTCTTTTGAGATATTCCAAGGATAAAGGTAGCCGTAAAGATTATTGGAAGGAGAGCCATGAATGAGAGATACAGGAATATCTTCGATCTTTATATCTATATTCTGTGGGATTTTCCGAAGGAAACTTATATCTTCTTTGCTAAGTTCCTTTAGAGTGATATTCTCTCTTGTATATACTGAAAGTTCATGATTTTCCTGAGAACACAGGCAATCTTTATTGAAAGCCGCTGCAAAATCATGATTGCCCATAACCATATATTTTGAAATATTCCTTACCATATCTAGCGTTTCCGATGGATTCGGCCCATAATCCACAATGTCTCCAAGAAATATTGCCTCGTCAAATTTTTCCTTCATAACTTCCTTCATCGCATATTTATTGGAGTGAATATCGCTGAAAATGAGAATTCTCATGTTTTCTAATCCAAAATCAAATTATAACACTTTCCATTTTTTAAATCGTACGCATGAAAAGAATTTTAAGCAATCTGGGCATATTAATTAGTGAGTCGGTCAAAAAGAGTTTCAGCTCCTTCAAATTTACTTTTCCTGATCACAATTTTCGTACTTGCTGGAACTATTTTCTTATCGTATACGGGACTGAAATTCAGTCTGATTACGGTAAAATCTTTTTTTTCACCAGTGCCTTTCATGATTCTGATACTTGTAATGATGATCGTTGCATACAGGGGCCTATTCCTGAGAGTAAGATATGCACTGTATTTGGCACTGGTCTCTGTTCTTCTCCTTATAATTGAGATCATTTCTCTTTCCCTGTTTTCTTATATACTTTATTTCCCCCTTATTGTTCTGACAATTATGACTGCAATTTTTCTTATTTTATTTCACAGGTACTATAATTTCCCAACCAGATTCTTCGACAAACCAGAGATTTCAATTTCAATAGTTGCAATAATTATTGTTATGCTCTATGGGGTTTTAGGTTCTCTAATCCTGGGAGGTCAGTTCCATCCAAGGATTGACAACCCGGTAACTGCAATATACTATACTGGAGAAGTAGTAACAACACTGGGCTTTGGAGATATAGTACCCTATACCCATATTTCGAGATTATTCACGGTAAGTCTTGCAATTCTGGGACTTGGGACATTCTTTGGATCGACAACAGTTATAATAGCCCCATTGATATATAATAGAGGAAGAAGGGTGGTGAGTTTCCTGGAAAGGATAGAGAGTGAGAGACTTGAAGATTACATCATAATAATAGGTTATTCCCCTATTCTCAAACCGCTTGTCAAATATATGATTGCAAAGGATGAGCTCGTGATCATAGCAAAGGATAAGCCAGAAACAGATAAGGAACTGGAAGAGGCAGGTATATTTATTGAGTTTGAAAACGATATGGACATAATAATCAAGAGATTCAACCTGAAACGGGCAAGGAAAATTATTCTCGGATATGATGACGATGGAAAGAATATTCTGAATGCAATATCTATCAGGAATAAATATGGGAATGAACTTGACAAAAAATTAATTGCAATAGTTAATGAACCGAGAAATTATGATAAAGTGAAGAGTATAATTTCTGAGACACTGGATCCTTCTGTACTCCTTGTAGAATATTTCAAGAAATATTTCTGATATTTTTAAGATTTTTCTTTAATTTATTTGGATAATATTAGGAAATATCTAAATATATTAGTGCAATACTAATATATGGAATATCAGAAAATTACAAGGAAAGAAAGAGATTGCCTTGTAACGGTAGTTGAGAACACTTCGAAAGGGTTTCCAATGAAACTGGCTGATCTTTCGAGGAAGCTTAAGATTAAGCCCCCCACAGCTCTTGATCTTGTCAGGAGATTGGAGAAGAAGGGAATTCTTGAAAGCAAGAAAGGTATGATAATTCCTACGGCTGAAGGTATCAAGAGGTATGAGATAATTATCTATGCTCATAGGATTATTGAATGCGCCCTCAAGGATTCTGGAGAATCGGATGTTGATTCATGCTTGGAAGCAGCAGGTTATGATTATCTCGTTTCAACAAATTTAGTATCTGAAATGGACCACTTGCTTGGAAATCCTGAAACATGCCCACATGGGAAAAGGATTGTAAGAGGTGAAGCAAATGAATATCAATCTCTATAATCCTGTATATACGGATGTTTATACAGCACTACTGGTTTCCTTCCTATTGGGAATAATTCATGGTATTACTCCAGATGAACATACCTGGCCAATCACATTCTCATACGCTGTAGGTACCACTGGCAAAAAAGGGGGAGCAAAGGCCGGTCTTATTTTTTCACTAGGATTTACCGTACAGAGGGCTTTGCTAAGTGAGGTAGCTTTCTTTGCACTAGCTCCTGTTTTCTTCCTTCCATTCTATGAGGGAGTTATATACATAATTGTAGGGTCTGTCATGGCTCTTTCAGGTTTGTATATAATGAGAAAATTGAAGTATCCGCACTTCCATCTGATTGAAGAATTTCTATCACACATATTTGGAATACATAAGAAGGGAAGCCATGATCAAGAACTTGAAATGCAGCACAAAATCAATCCTATTGATTCGGAGCATCACGACCTCAGGCCCGTTCCTCTGAAACTTGCATTTGTTCATGGTTTGATCGCAGGTTTTGGTTTTGGAGCTTTCGCACTCATACTCTTCACTGTTATATCACCATCAATGCCAAACGCATATGTGGCCTGGCTGCCTGGGCTCCTTTTCGGTCTCGGGACAATGGCCATGCAGGTTTTATTTGGAGCGGCATTCGGGACATGGATCACGAAGGTCAAAAAACTTTCTAAAGATGGCCTGAATTTTGTCTCGAGGGGTATAAGCTCCTGGGTTCTTGCCTATGGTGGATTGGTCTTCGTTGCCGGAGGAATTTTGTCGGTAGTATATCCGCAGATCCTTGACTACTCAATAACTACTCCCATTCTTGTTCACAACCTCCATCACCTTGGTATTGGCTTCATACTGGTAATACTTTCAGTGGTAGTCATAGGCATAGCTGGTTATGAAAATGCTGTGAGAAAGGCTGCTAGACTGGGATATACAAACAGCTGAGATATATATTTTCTCATTTTATCTCATTACGGGTAGCGAGAAATCATATGAAAAATCATATGACCTTCTTCTGCATTACCAATTGATCTTTATGCATAGGGAAATACATGCACCTAGGGGAAGCAAACTAAATACAAAGG
>JAGDXO010000036.1 GCA_023256615.1 Thermoplasmata archaeon | reverse complement strand
AAATTAATATTTTATTATTTTTAATATTAATTTTAAACAATTTTAAATAAGTGATTCATATACTTGCACACATGGAAACTGAAGGTAGTGAAGCAGGAGAAAAAGGTGCAAAATTTTCTCGACTTGCGGTAGAATATTCAAAAAAATATCAAGGTAAAATACAAACAATTCCTAAAGTGCCTGTAAAGAGCCTTAGCGATTTTTCAATATGGTATACACCGGGTGTGGCGGCTGTTTCACTTGAAATAGCCAAAAATGAGGATCTTTCATATGAAATGACATGGAGATGGAATTCGGTCGGCATTATAACAGATGGTACAAGGGTCCTTGGCCTTGGAAATATAGGACCTTATGGAGCCATGCCCGTCATGGAGGGTAAAGGTCTCATATTCAAATACCTTGGTGGTGTTGATGCTGTTCCAGTTCCAATAAATGTTCACGATAAGGATGAAATAGTTAAGGTAGTTAAAGCACTTGAGCCCGCTTTCGGTGGAATAAACCTTGAAGATATAGAATCACCAAAATGCTTTTACCTTCTAGAAAAACTTTCATCTGAGATGAGCATACCTGTCTGGCATGATGACCAGCTTGGCACTGCGGGAGCAACTTTGGCAGGTATATTAAATGCCCTCAAGCTTACAGGTAGGACACCTGAAAAAACAAAGGTGGTATTCTTTGGTTCAGGAGCAGCTAACATTGCAACTGTAAAACTCTTTAAGGCAGCAGGTTTCAACTTAAAAAATATTATAATGGTTGATTCGAAGGGTGTATTGCATGCTGAAAGGGAGGACATGGATTCATTGATGAGAAATAATCCTTGGAAGTATGAACTCGGCCTACAAACAAATGGATCAAATGTTAAGGGAACAATAGTAGATGCTCTAGAAGGGGCAGATGCCCTAGTAGCAGCATCTGTTCCTGGTCCAGGTACAATTAAAGGGGAATGGATTAGAAAAATGGAAAAAAGGGCAATAGTATTTGCACTTGCAAATCCAGTCCCAGAAATATGGCCAGATGAAGCAAAAAAGAATGGTGCTGAAATAGTTGCAACTGGAAGATCTGATTTTCCGAACCAAATTAATAACAGTATGGTTTTCCCTGGCGTATTCAGGGGAGCTCTTGATTCAAGAACAAGAAAAATAAATGAACCAATGATTGTTGAAGCCTCAATGGAGCTTGCTAGGTTTGCAGAGGAGAAGGGAATTAATGAAAATTACATCATTCCTAATATGACAGAATGGGAAGTATTTCCAAGGGTGGCATCTGCAATAGCATCAAAATCTGTAGAAGAAGGACTGGCAAGGAAAAAGGGAACAAGGGAAGAGTTCTATCTCAGGGCAAAGGAAATAATTGAAAAGAATAGGGAAATAATTGAAAAATTAATGAATATGGGATATATAGAAGATATAAGGAGATGAGAAAAATGGAAATTAAAATTAGGGACCTGGAAGAAAATGATCTTAAGGAAGCTACTGATCTAATTGTAAGACTGAAAAAGTTCAACTCAGAGCATGATCCTTTATTTGCTCTCACAGAGGATTTGGAAAATGCTGTATTGAAATATCTCAAAGAATCAATTTCTTTAGATTCAAGGGATGTCATGGTAGCAGAAGAGGAAGGTAAGATTGTTGGTATTGTACTGGCAGAGATCATAGACAGGATGTTTTATCATCCTCTCAAGGAAGTAAGGATTACAGAACTTTACGTTCTTCCAGCGTACAGGAAAAAGGGCCTTGGAAAAAGGCTCATAGATGAAATAGCAAAGAAAGAGAAGAAAAAGGGATGCAGCATTCTAACCGTTGAATTCCCGAATGAAAATCTTCTTGCACATAAATTTTACACATCCCAGGGCATGAGATCAATAATATGCGTCTATGGAAAAACAATTTAAATTTTTTATAAATTATTATTTATTATTTTTGCAAATTCTTCAGGTTTTTCAAGCTGCGGCATATGTCCTGCATCCATTATAAATAACTTTGAATTTTTTATGTAACTATTAAACAATTCAGCGTATTTTATATCAATTATGTCATCATTTTTGCCCCATATTATCAATGTATTTGATTTTATTTTATGCAATTCTTCTGGTTTCATTCTCCATTTTGGATCCTGGTTGTTCATGATCATGTTTTTAAGGATTTTCGCATCATTCCTATTATTTGATTTAACAAGAAAATCAATGAAGTTATTTATGTATTCTTCTGGCATGGTTCCAACAGGAGGTTGCAAGCCTGCACTATCCACTAGAACTAAATTTTTTGGGTTATAAAAATAAACACTGAATCTTAAAGATACCCAGCCACCGTAGGAATTTCCCATGAGGGTAAACTCTTCTGGCAAAATTCCCTTAATAAAATCATTCAAAAAAATACATTGATTTTCTATTGTGTATTCAATATCAATCTTAGGTGACCTTCCATGGCCAAGCAAATCAATAAAATATAATCCAAATTTATTGTCAAGGTATTTTTCCAATTTTGCGAAGCTTTCTGCTGAAGATCCTATACCATGGAGAGCAATTACTGGATATTCGCCTTTCCTAAATAAGTAAGAAATTTTTCCAAACCTTGTTTCTGCAAACTTCCTTTCCATTGTGCTTTTGAATATAAATTTAATAATAAGCTTTTTCATTTTCTTTATATATTAAATTTCATTATATGGAATCATGAAAACAATAAATGTTTCCGATTTACCAAAGGCAGGTCCTTATTCACACGCAGTGATTTCTAAAGATTCCATATATCTTTCAGGTCAAACTGGTGATGGAGAAAGTTTCAGAGAGCAGTTTATGAACACAATGAAAAAAATAATAAAAATTCTAGAGGAATCGGGATCATACTTAAATAAGGTCTGCAAAGTTACAGTTTATTTATCTAAAGCTGAATATTTTCAGGAAATGAATGATCTATATGGTAAATATTTCAAAAACGAATTTCCAGCAAGAACCACAGTAATTGTAAATTTTCCAAACAGCAAGACATTAGTTGAAATAGACGTTATTGCAGAAAAATAAATAAAAGGTTTCAGAGATATTTCTCCCTGAAATACTTTATCAGATATTCGGGGTTGTAAGTTTCATTAAAAGATCTCTTTAAAAGTTCCTTGGGTGAATAAATTGAACCGTACCTGTGTATCTTATCCCTTAAGAATTTTTTCACATAATCAATATTTCCGGATTCTATGTTTTCATGAAGATCTTTTATCTGATATCTAATTATTGCAGATATTATGTTGCCCAGAGAATATGTGGGGAAATAGCCAAATGATCCCTGTGACCAGTGAATGTCCTGCATTACTCCTTCCGAAACATTTCCTGGCCTGATACCCAGATATTTTTCCATGAACTGATCCCATATTTCAGGAAGATCGCTCACTGAAAATTTTCCCGTTAAAAGATTCTTTTCTATTTCATATCTCAACGCAATATGAAAATTGTATGTGACTTCGTCAGCATCAACCCTTATTAAACTCGGACTCACCGTATTGAAATATACAAAAATATCATGCTCATCGTAATTTTTGATGAAGGGTAAATATTCTCTTAGAGCTGGATATAGAATATGCACAAATTCTTTGCTCCTTCCTACTATGTTTTCAAAGAACCTTGATTGTGATTCATGGAATCCAAGGGATGGTGCACCTGCAACGGGAGTCCATGCAAGTGAAGGATCGATCTGAAGCTCATATATGGCATGGCCAGATTCATGTATAGTTGAAAACAAAGTGCTTTTAAAATTTATACCTTCGTATCTTGTGGTTATTCTTACATCGTCCATGGAAATGTTCGTTGTAAATGGATGTGCAGAAACATCCATCCTGAACCTGTCCATTGGCATTTTTAATATATCTAGAATTTTTTTGTTTACCTTTTTCATCGAATCCATTCTATATTTTTTATTTTCAAGCGGGTGTTTAACATAAAATTTTCTTTCCTGTATAATTTTATCCAGTATAGGCTTTGTTTCATTAAGTAATTTATTAAATATTTCGTCTGCTTCTTTTACAGTGAAGCCTTCTTCATAAAGGTCCATGAGTGCATTATATGGGTGATTTTCATAACCCAGGTATGATGCTATTTCCTTCTGAAGATCAACAATTTTGACAAGATATGGTTCGAATGCTGAAAAATCCTGCCTTTTTCGGCTTTCTCTCCATACCATGGCTGCCTTTGATGATGTTTTGCTTAGTTCCTTTAAAACATCCTTTGGTATTGAAACATAATAGTGGATAGACCTTTTTAAATTTCTTACAATTCCATGTTCCAAATCTGAGAAATCTTTAGTGTTTAAAGCATCTACCTTGCCCTGAAGGTTCATAATCCTTTCCTGGCGAAACATTTCAAGCCTTGATAGTACCTCGCTCCTGAAATCAATGCCCTTCTCAGGCATGTTTGTTTCAAGATCCCAATGCATCAATCTCTGAGCCTGGGAAAGTGTTTCTATGTTTTTATATTCCTCAAGAATATCATTCAAGATCATATTATAAAAAATATAATCATTATATATACATATTTCTGTTCAGGTGTAATTACCTGGAAAATTTTATATATTTGTTTTAAGTAATTTTTCAACATGCGCAAATATGGTAAAAAAGAGAAGGGTGTATCAGAGGTAATAGGTACAATTTTAATTCTAGGCATAACTGTTGTTCTTTTTAGTAGCATATTTTATTATGTTGCGGTTATGCCTCCACCTAAGTCACAGGTTTATACTTCATTTACATCAAATTATGAAATTTATCCAAATGGTACTTTTAACATCACCATAACAAACAGTGGTGGAGAATCCTTATCCATTTACACAACAGAATTAATTGTAATGGTGCAGAACCCGAATGATCATATAATGCATTATTTATCATATTCAAAAATTTATAACCAGATAAAGAACAATTATTTCAAGGTTGGAAAGAGTTTCTATTACGATTCATACTGGGATGGTATACATAATGCAACATATTTATCAACAATTTCTATTTATTTGATAGATACGCAAAATAACCAGGTAGTATGGTCAAACGTTTTGCAAGGAGCGATAAGTACGGTAAAGATCATTGGTTTTTCATATACGCCTGACCCCATGCCTGCAAATGCAACATTTTTAGCACATTTCACATCATTTATTATTTATAACGTAAATGATAAGGTATTGCCAAAAGTGAATATTTCTATCCCAAAATTTGGCATTAAAGGGAATATGAGCTATGTTTTCCCAATGGAGTATAGCTTTACACAAACAATTTCAGGTCTTCCTCCTGGGCAGTATCCCATATACATAAATGCAACGATGGGAAATATTACGGATCATTATTATGGATTAATTCAGGTAGCAAATACTGGCCTATCATTAATAGCATTAAAGGTAACATCAATATCTTTGCAGAACCCTGAGCCTGTCCATGGAAGCAATACAACTATTTTCATTTCAATTTACAATCCATCTAATAGAACAGAAACATTCCAGCTGAATATTACAGACCATTTCTCTAGCTATCCAAATGGTTGGTCATATATTTATACAACACCCACAAAACTTGACGATCCAACATCATATTTCTCCATAGGGCCAATGACTTCATTGCCAATAACAATACCATGGTATAAAATAGGTGGATCATACGTTGCTGCAGGTTTGCATAAATTAAATGTATCATTTATTAATGTTACACCATATATAGCTAATTCTGGAAATAGCGTAAATATAACAATCTATCCGAAGATCATATTTGTTGGTGATGATTTTTCAATGAGCTCATCATCGAATGTTTACAATGATTATTACTGGCTGTTCAAGTACATGAATTTCCCAATTTCTATTACATCGCCCACGCCTTCATCCAGCATATTTGTAAATATTAGTGGTTATGATTTTGTGATATGGGTAATGGGATCTTCTTCTGCTACCTTAGGACCTAATCAAGCTGAATTAGATAATCTTCTTAGCCAGGGTGGATCTCTCCTATTTATAGGAAATGGTACTAGTAATTTTGCAGGACTAAGTGGAATAGGAACTGGAACTTTAAGTCCTGAAAATTTATTAAAAAATGCAACGGTAAGGTACCAGAATTTAACAAAGATTTCTCCAAATTCTTTCAATGAAACTATAAATTACACTGCTAATATAACAGCAGGCCAATATGTATTATTTTCTTCAGGTAACAAAGATCTTGCAAATCTCTCAGGTTCAGCATCGGACATTGTTGCAACTTATGGTGTTGTGAATAATAGCAATAACCATGGGAAGTTTGTTTATATAGGTTATCAGCTCTCAAGCATGTTCCTTTATCAGCAATACTATGTAATGAATAAAATAATTATGTGGCTATCAAATGTAACATTATTAAGTGGTGTTCAGGATATTGCCTTAGTTGATATGTCGGTTTCAAATTCAAATCCTATGTTCATGCAACCAGTGAACTTTACTTTCTATATACAGAATTTCTCACCTGGAACATTTGGGCCAACATATTTAGAGTTTGAAATAAATTCACAGATTGTTCCTGTAATTCAGGGAAACGTAAATATTCCAAGTAACAATATATATGTTCCACCGTTACCAGGAAATGGTGCCGTAACGCCTATTACAATTACATGGTATGCTGATATTTCACCGGGTACATATCAAATATTTGCTGATGTGAATCCTTATCATGATCCGCCTGAAATAAATTACAATAACAATATATTAAGTGGAATGATCAACGTAAATTTGAATGTTAAATTTTCTATTCTTTTGGTATATGTTCATTCTTCAGGTGAACAAAATAAAAATATAACTGGTGTTTTAAATGCATTGAATAATACAGTTGGTAGTGGCAATTACAAATTTGTAAATTATTATGAAAGTGGTGGTGGATCTGTTAACACAAATGTAAAAAATCTATCTGCAACGTTTGAAAATTACAATCTTGTAATGATAGATGTTAATAATACTGGAACATTTGATTCTAATCTGGTATATGCAATTAATTCATACATAAATAATCCTAATACTTACAAATATCCATATTCTATGATATTTTTAGGTCAAAATTTAGGAAGTGCAATAAATTCTAAACCATCAATAGCAAACATTTTGAATATTAGTTCGGTAAATACCCACAAACATACATCTTTAGGTAATCTTTATGGTTTAACATATAACAATTTGGATTTAAATTTAGGCCCATTAGGAGCGAATGTATCAAGAGGTTATGGTTTGGTTTATTACTATGGAACTGGAAGCGGTGCTGTTTCCACTGTAATTAATTTAAAAAGTAAGATAGCGGGGACAGCTATATTTGATGTTAATAATTATACATCATCAATACCTAACAGAACTGGAAATGCAGTAATTGAAAATCTTTCCAATGTAATAGTTACTATATTTCCATATGATTTCGAGAATATTCGTGGTTTTGTTCAGAATCATACAATGCAGTATGCGCCATCCAATCATGCACAGTATGCTAAGAATTTTACAATGATGAATTTTCTTGTTGCATCTAGGTACTTATTCAATAAACCATTACCTGAGATATTGTCACCCGATATTAGCATAAATTCTAATTATGTTACGTTAAATAATTATTATTTATTCACAGTTACAATGAGAAATTTGGGAGCAGTATCCACATATGTAACATTAGAAGCATTTGAAGAAACATCAATGTTCTATTCATCACAACCCATATATCTTGTAGGAAGTACAATGAATTCAATTACAACTGTAACAGCAACAGTTATATGGAAACCGTCATACGCATCTTCTCCCAATCCTGAATGGATAAGGTTTGTTTTAGTACCAGCAAATGGACAAACATCATTTTCTCCAATGCAAGAAGCCTTGATCACTCAAAAAGTTTATTTCTTCTACGATAATTTTCAGAATGGCGGAGCTAACTGGAACCATTACGATGTGGTATTTGGATTTTCGGGAATTCAAAAGGATGGATCAGGTTCTAATAATTATTATTCAAATCCCCCCTATTCAGTTTTTGGGAGTATCTCTAATTTGTTTTCCACACCAATAGAATCTCCATCCGAATATGAATATAACATTACGCATGGGTATTCAAATAATTATTGGGGGCTATATCCTAACGGAACCTCAGGAGGTTATTCAATAGGGGTTACTTATTCTGTAAATAACTGGTCTATCAGGGATAATATAATAACTTCTTCTGGATGTTATGAATTGGAAACAAATTCCATATCTATAGCTAATGGAAATGCCATAACCCTAGAATTTTATTCGAGTTTTCAGCTTTCTTTGGGTGGTGAAGGAGTGATCGTTTTTATATCTCATGATAATGGTAAAAATTGGCATTGGCTTCCACCGCTTCAGGGATATCCGGGAAATATAAATGATGGTTGTTTGCCTACTGCATTAGATTCAAGAAACTTTCTCTATCCTCATGGTGGAGGATTAGTTCCAGCCTTTACTGGCACTTCTAGTGGTTGGAATTATTACAAATTTAATCTTTCCGATGCTTATAATCAAGCAAAAAACCCGGTCTCAGAGTGGCAAAATTTAAAAATATTATTAATTTTTGGATATGATTCCGGTTATTTTGGCAACATTTATGGAAATGATAATTTTTACATTGATGATTTAAGAGTAACAGAAATTGGTCAAATAAAACCAAATAGTGATGCAGTAAATTCTGGTACTATTGGAGATACTTGGAGTTTAGATACTATATCATATAATGGTACAACATATACTGGTTTTAATAATATCTTGGCTTATAGTTCAAATAATATAAATTATGATGAAATTGATAATCTTATCAGCATACCCATTAGTTTATCAAATGCGATTTCAGCGAACATGAATTTCTTAACTCAATTTAAAATATATGCAAGGTATTCTTATCCTACTATAGCTTCAGATGATCCAACAGGTTTTAGCTTTTATATTGGTATTATTACATATAATGGAATAGTGTGGCATCAAATGAATACAAGATGGTCGGGAGAAGCCGGATATTCAATTAGTTCTTATGCTAGTAGTTATGTTCCATATTTAATGAATGCATCTCAAATAGTTTCAGCCTATTATGCAAGTGAAAAAAGTAATGAAATTACATATGAAGGAGCATTTCAAACAAACACTTATTCTGTTATTAATTTAACAGGATATGTAGGTCAGACAATCCTTATAAAATTCGTGGCGAATGGAGATAATAGTTCTTATTATTTGAATCAAACTATGGCCAATGGTGTTCCAGAGTTTTCCTATAAAGGAGCTTCTGAACCACAACCACCATATTATATTTTTGTGACAGATGTGGTAGTTCAGGGTTACAGTTTATATTCTCCTATACAGGTTCAAACAGTTTG
>JAGDXO010000040.1 GCA_023256615.1 Thermoplasmata archaeon | reverse complement strand
TATTCAGCGGAATAGTATAATTCAAAGCCCCGGGTACTACGGATTTTATTGTATCATTATAGTTAAAATAAACAAGTAGTATTCCAGAAAATACGGATTTTGTAGGTATAGGTTGTGTTACTATCTGAACGGTCTGACCTGGATAGATAGATTCATTTGTGGAACCTTTGTATAAAAGAATATTGGTTGTATTATTTTTTCCTATGATTACGAATGGTATATTACCTGTTGAAGCTATACCGCCATTGTTTGTGACGTTAAATTTAACCACGAAGGTCTCACCAGCATAAATTATGCTTGTATTATGATTGTTTACTTTTATAGTTATGTTTGACAATACGAAATTGGGCCTTTCTAAAATTGTTATCAGTCCTGTGTTTATTTTAATTCCAAAGATGCCCGTTTCAGAATTCTTTATTAGAATATAACTGTTGAACTGATTAATTACATTCCCTCTCATTAGATCAGGTATGGTAGAAGTAGATATGTTTATGTTCAGTGTTCCTGAATAACCAATTGAAAGATTTCCAAGATATTTTTGTGATATTAAATAACTGTCGAGATAGAAGGATATCATTGTATTATTGGAATAATAATTTGTTATATCATTTATTGAAAAGTATCCTTTGATTGATGATCCATTTATTAGTTGCGTTGGAAGTGAATACGATGAATAAATATACGGTAATTTCAATGATGAATTATAGTACATATAAGGATAATAGGTGAAACTTGTAGGATAAAGGAAATTATAGTCTGCAATGACCTCGAAATTCATGATATATGAGTAAGATACATTAAGTGGTATCTGAACTGGCAGATTCACTGTTTCATTTCCAGCGAATACCTGAATTCCATTGTATAGAATCTCTATTGGAACTGAACTAACGGAAAAATTTCCTGAATTGGCTATAGTGAAAAATAATGAGCCATTGACAGATCCTGTGATATTCGAATTCAAAATAAAAGCTACATTTTCTATTATGAACTGATAATTTCTCTCAACAATGAAATGTTCAATAGTTGGTAGAGAAATATTTAGGTATGGCTGTTCAGAATTATTGATGAATAAAGATACATTATTATCCCCTAATTCAAGATATTTGTATGGAATACTTATGGGAATGCTAAAGAAACCATTAATTGACGATACATTATAATCTAAGATTTTCCCATTTATTCCTAATGTCAGGGTTATATTGGAAACAGCCTCATTTGATTCAAGCAGTATATTTCCATTCGCATTTAATCCGAAAAGATAAGAATTGTTAAATGATGCTGAAACTATTTTTACGATTGGCTTTGGGATAATTGAATAATTTGTACTGAAGTTCTCACCTAAAGTTGAATAAGGTACTACCCCATTTGATGGTGTGGTAGATACTTTTATATTTATAGTGCCTTGCGTGCTGATATTAATTGCAGGGATTACGAATGATTCGGTAATTTCTGATTTTCCATTTATAATGGCCTTCATTGGGAATGAGTAAGACTGCCCGTTTGGAAGTGAATAGTTCGTTTCAATTTGAACAACACCAGAACTATCATTACCAAGATTTTTTACGGTAACAGATAGATTTGATTTATATCCGGAAATAATATTTCCATTCATTTCATATTTAGCATTTAAAACAGCTGAAGAAACAAGTTCTACATTACTGTATGACGTGATATTTAAGCTTAAGGGAGGGGGTGATGAGTATACCTGGCTACTCACAAAAGCTATAGAAAGGTTGTGTTTGCCTGGAGCAAGAGAATCTACGAATGGCATCTCTACCTCACTTGTGACATTGGATTTCAAACTAATTGAGTAGGAATCTATTTCAGTTCCATTGCTCATTATAACAAATGTTCCTATTATAGAGCTGCCATAAGAAGTTGCAGTTAAGCCAATATTAACGCTATTTCCATATATTAATTGCGGCATTGAATTTATGTAAAAATATACAAAAGGTGAATCATACGTAATATTTACCCTTGCAGTATTAGAATAGGAAGACATTGAAGGGAATGAGTCTAAGGTTAGATTATAATTAGCCCCACCAGGTAACAATAATTCATAATGACCCATAATCAATGTATTTGGGCTGGTAGAATTTGTAAAAATATCGCTTAGCAGAGGTATTGATGCAACACCATCGGATGTATAATCAAAATTTGATTGAATAAATCCATTGGATACCAGAATATTTTGAAGATTTGAATTATAATCTGCAGTCATATTCACTAGCTGCTCAGCGTTGGGGTAGTTATTAGGCCAAGTCTCGGTAGTGCCTATTTTCAGCCCACTTACTGGATAACCCTGATAATTTTTAACAATTACATCTGCAAATCTGAATAAGTTAACTTCACTTGTTTTGTCAACCAAGAAAGGTGGATTATCATTCATTTGATTAGTGCCGTTTAAACTCCCCGACACTGTTAAATTAGCAATTGATAAATTGGAGTCTCTTTTCAAATCTATAATATTCTTTATATTTTGTTCAAGTCCATTATAGAGTGTATCATTAAGGAAATTAGAGTCTATGAAGACATTCATTCCATAAATATCGGTTGAAACCATGTTAAAATAAAATGAAGAATTACCGCCGTAGTAATTGAATGTATCATTTGTGGAAAGCAGAAAATTTAGTTTCGTGAGATTGAAATAGCCAGTTTTAGAAGTATCCTTAATTATAATATATAAATTATCATTATATAATTGATATAACCTTAATGGGAAGGGGAGTGCACTTATTGTAATATTATCGTGTAATTCCTTCCCGGATGTTGGTGACAGAGTTCCATTCTGAATAGGAATGTTCTTTCCGTCTGCATAGAGGGTTATTGTTGCATTTGAATTTGATATATAATTTAGGTTAAGACTAATTTCTGAAATGACGGTCTGTGAAGGGTAAGAAGAACTCTTAAGAGTTGAATATTCTGTGTAAGGTAAACTTCCAGCAGAAATATTCAGGGGTATTTTACTGGCGGTTGAGTTAATAAAGTAAACCAAACCAATTGGTGTTGGATTGAACATATTTTTGAAGTAAACGTTGTCAAAATATCCTGTTGAATAATAAAATGAAGGCGTCGGTGAGGAATCTGTTGTATTTCCCTGATTTAATTGATCTGGAATTCCAGGAAGTTTGTCAAAATATGTATTCTTCATAATAAGAGTTGATTTATAAAAATAAATCTTTCCTGGGAAAAGGAAATGGGCTCCATTAGTCCTAACTAAAGCATCATAAAAAGATATATTCAAAGGTAGGTATGGTTCGACTGAATTATAAGATGTCTCTATAACTGCATTATTCATTATCAGGGTACCGTTTACAAACATTCTATAATGATGCAAGATATCCTGCCTGAAATATAATGTTGCATTTTCTATAATCAAAGTAGCGGATGAATTAACAAACAGAGATCCACTCATACCAAATTGACCTGTTTGACCGGTTAGAGGATCAACCGTATATTCATTTATAATGAATGTCGTTCCATTTTGAATATAAAGATTTCCGTCTGTAGATGATTGTAAACTTGATGGATTTCCACTCACAAGTAAAGGAGAGTAGGATACCATCATTATAATCACAACTGAGATTATGAATAATTTCCCCCCTTTATTAAATTTCATCAATACACTATATTTTTCAATATTTAAATCTTTTACTACTATTTCTCCTTTGGGAAATAGGATATTTTGGAAATACCCAATCCTTTTTTCTGAATCTGAAGGTCCAGGATAGATAATTGAGATATTCCTTTCCCTATAATTTCGCCATTATAAACTAAAACTATCTCATTACCTGGCCTCACATCACTGCTAATGGATACTATCCCGGGAATATAAACACTATCCCCCTGAAATTTCCCACTTACTTCTATGAATCTCTTCCCAGACCTATAAAGTAACTCTCCCAAACCCTTTTCCATACTTACTCCTGCGACAGTTTTCTTCAATAGAATTTCTTTGCCTGTTTTAACAAATGACCTATTTCCTTCATCCTCTATCTTCAAATCAGATGGTTCTATATCTATATCGTAAAGATACCTTAAAATGTTTGAGAACTCAATTTTTCTTTTCTGATTTCTATCTTTCTTTATATCACGGGAAGATATTATTTTTTGAATTTTCTCTGAGTTTTCAAAATTCAGATTGCCTATTATCCCCTCTGCATTTGGAAATATATCTAAAAATTCTGATTCTTCCTTGCTTAAAATAAAGAAAACGTTATCGTATTTTTTATTTTGGAAGAATTCTATTGCAAGATTGCGCAACATTTCCTTTTCGTCTTTGAACCAGTATCCTGTAACAGGTATGTCATAGTTTTTGACTGGGAAGAAATTTTCAAGTTCCCTTGGTACAAGCCCAAGGGGACTCGTGACAATAACCTCCTGTATACCACTCAAGAATGGATAGATCCTTGAATGGAGAATTTTGTGGGTTTTAGATTGTGAATATGGTTTGATTGCTGAACATGGAATCAATAGAAGGTTCTGGGAAGTCTGCCTTAGATTCTTGACTCTTCTGCGGAAGTATTCTATTTCGGGTCTATAGATACTTTCAATGTTGTTAGCTCTTACATCTCTTTCTCTGAAATCGAGAAATGGTTCTATATCTCCATAGAAAAGCATATCAGTAATTCTCAGTGCTTCCACGCCAAATGAAGTCATTGAATATCCCTCTACCAATTCCCTGAATTTGGAATTTTCAAGGGATAATTTTATCCTTTCCACCATCCGCTCCTTTTCTTTCATGTTCTTTTCTAGACAATTTTCTCCTTCTAAAATGCCAAATTCAGTTATACATTTATCATTTCCGAGTATTCTGATAGGTAAATCATCTAAAACATCTATTCCTAAATAGAAAAGAATTGGATAATCATAGATCAGTCCTGCGTTAGGCAAATATATAAGTTTATCAAAATAATTTTTCCTCAACTGTATGATTGTTCTCACAAATTCCTTTGTATTGAATCTATTTATCCTGTTAACAGTTAGAATTTTTCCTGAAATATTTATAAATTTATTCCTTTCAGAGTAGCTTTCCCGTATAGGAATGCTTCCTGCTTTGACCACAGAAGGGATTTCAATATTGTCAATTTCACCGAGTCTTGTCAAAAGATTTCTTTTCATTGCAAACCGAAATCATTTCCACATACAATACATTTTTTAGATCTTTGTGCGCATTTTAAATGATAAGTTGTTCCGCAGAAATTGCATTTTAATGCTTCAATACCCGGGAGGATTACACCTCTACAATATACACATCCTTCCTTGTATTTCTCTACATATTTAATATATTTCACCACTGGAGGTATTTCCCAGTTAATCATGTAATCTTTCCAATTGATCGTGGTGCCACTGATAATGAGCATCTCAGGTTCCGAATTCTCATGTTTCACCAGTATCTCTTTACTTTCTCCCGGATAGATGTCCCCGGCTTTAGATATTATGCCATTAAACGCTACAGTGACATCAAATAATGGAGCAGTTCCATTATTTTTAATATGACATTCAACTACAAATCCCTGAGATTTTCTTAAATTGGTAGGGAAAACCTTTGTGTCCAATGAAGTAATAAATTTTCCAGATATGCTTTCAATCTCATTTATTATTGAATCTAATTCACTATTGCTTTCAACCTTGTATCCCATTTTTTCTAAAAATTCTATTCTCCTCTCTATTTCTTCCGGATTGTATAGATTAGGGATGTGTATGTTGTTCTCTAGATGATGAATTTCAGCTTCCTTTATTATGGCATCTATCTCCATTCTAAGATTTTCCACATTTAACGAACCTTCTGTAACATCCTCTGCCCATTGTTTTACGAAACCTAATATTTCTGTGTTTCTTGCTTTAATTTCTGAATAAAATTCCGCTATTGATAATATTTTAATTATCTTATTCATATTTTCAAGATATTTCTGAAAGATTTGAGTTATTATTACGAGTTTGGCATTTACTGTAAAATTATCAATTATTTCACTTATTTTCTCAGATATTTTGACTATTAAATTGGCTTTTAAATTGAACAGAAAGATTCCTATTTCATTAGCATTCTTAATGGTTATTCCATCGAGGTCAATATTGGTCTCCAGTGCGTCGTTAAGATTCTTGATTTCCTCCATTTTGGCTATTAAATAACGAGTTTGGTAATTTGACAGGATGGTTTCAATATCCTTTCCGTCATCCATAAGTTCACATTTTGTTCCGTTGAAGAGATTAATTATCATATTTGACGATATCATTTCCACCTTATCTGCAAGTTTTTTAAGCTCTGATTCCGCCCTCTTTCTTTTTACCTTTTCTGAAATATTCCTGATTCCATCGTACGCTTCCCTGAATTTGTATTCCATTATCATTCTCTTTATTTCTAGCAGATTTTTTTTATCCTCCTCTTCCAAAATATCCATTTCATTATTCAGGGTACTAAGATTTTCACGGAGGTATTTCAAATAAGGTAAATCCTTGGACGCTTTAATTATAATTTCGCTAAGATTATCCAGTGCTTTGACATAATCTCCTATTACCATCATCCCGGCAATTTTTTTGAATTCGTCTTGAAACCAAGGAATTTCCTGACCATACTCGTTTGTAACAGCCCTTATTCTTGTTATCATTCCGTTTACTTCTCTTCTTAAATAACCCTTTTCAATATTTTCATCATAAAGTGCCAATGCTGAGATATAAGCTTCCCTTGGCCTTTCATTAATATATGACTCTATTCTTCCAGCAGCCATATTTAAAGTCGCAGATGATTTCTTAGATTTTATGTCCTTTAGTATCTTTCTTGTTCTTTCTCTTAAGGCGTTATTTATGGATTCCTCATTCTGTGCATCGCTTATGTTATAAAAAATACTTAGATCCCTAATTATTCTCTCATTCGCAATTTCAGAAAATTCAATGGGTTTTGAATTATCATCTGTGATTGTTTTAACATCTCTTAGACAGATTATGTCTTCGACAAGATTTCTATTAGAGGCCAATTCTGGATGATCTCCGTAAAATCTTCTAATTGCATTTACAACATGATCTTTAAGAACCTGATATGAGTTGATCTTATCATCATCCTTTCCCTTATATTGTTCAAACCACTTTAGATCTGATAGAACTTTGTAAATATCATCAATTTTTAATCTTATTATTGATTCATGGTTCAATAAATTGAGGGGATTTGTATCTGGTTCATTTTGGATGCTTTCTCTATATATATTCAGGTCTTTTAAAATAATTTCAAAGGCCTTTTTTTGCATTTCATCTTTTTTCTTCGCCATTACAGAATTAAGATCGGTCATTGCAAAATTAGCCATCTTTATTATTTCTTCATCCTTTTGACTCTCCTTTAAACCATTATCTTTTTTCAATAAATTGTAATTGTTAATAATTGTTTCAGCTACCTTTCTCAGTTGCTGTATAGCATTTTCTGCAGAAAATATAACAATTTCTGCATTTTTTTCTGGATGTTTCTCAATTATCTGGATTAGCTTACGGATTTTGGGGATATGTAACCCTATATATTCAAGAAAATCATTGTATGATGATAGTATTTTTTTATAATCATCAAAATTAGATATTATGATCTTTTGATATTCAGCGATGCAGCCGTTGATTGATTTTATAAGTGAGCTGATATCATCCCCGTCTGAACATTTCATATACTTTCCTTTTGTCTTTAGCTTTTGCTCTATTTCCAGCGCTATTTCTTTCAGATACTTTATTTCCTCAGATCTTATATCAGAAAGTTTCCTTAGAGTCTCTATGTCCCTCCTTGATATGTCAATTTTATAAGAAGATAAATCAATTTTTCTATATTTCCTTACAAGGATTATTGCATCATTGATATCACTATAATAATTATTTATTTGGTTCATTATCTCCTTTTCAATTTCCTTTTCTAATTTTTCAACTTTGTCATTTTCTATTATTTTTGAAGATAAAAATGCGTTTATTTCATCAATAACTTTCGATTTTTCTTCATCTTTAATAGGAATGGATGATAAATTTTCTTTTAGAACTGATAATCTCTCCCTCAGACTTGATTGTAATCCTTTCTGAGTTTCTATTTGTCCTCTGACTTCCTTGATATTTTTGTAAGCTGACTCCAGATCATTTTCCTTGATGGATTCCCTAATTTTCTTGATGCTTTCTGAGATATGATCTGGAATTGTATCACCATAAATATCTTTGATATCATTGTTTAATTTTGATAACTTTGAAATTGTTTCATCGAACAGTTTTCTATCTATTAACTGTTCCATTTTTCTGAGTAATTCCGATGTTTGATTTATATCTGAATTATATATCTCATTCTTCGTCTTTTCAAACGGTTCTATAAATTCATCAAGATTTACCTCTAAGGCCTCTCCCTTTTCAAAAAGGTTTTCTATATTGTCTATCCTTTTGCTTATACTTCTCTTAATATGATCCTGAAGAACTTCACTGTAATCTTCAAGCATTTTTATGGTCTTATCAAAATTATCTTGTCTAAATAGGGATATGGCTTCTTTTTTACTCTTTTCTATATCTGCTATATCCACTTTATTCTTGTAGGCATATAATTCAAACTGGGAAATTTTTAAAAGAATATCTTTAAGTTTTGAATTTATTTCTTCTCTCCTTTTCAGAATTGAATTAATATCTTCTTCTAAAGTTTCTATTATATTGGAATAATTTTCAATCTTTTCTCTTCCCAGTTTTTCCCTAACAACGCTGTCAAGTATTTCTATTGTTTTCAATATGCTTTCTATTGAGTCAGGATCAAATCTGTTATTATCTTCAGAAAGGATTTTCTTGAAAAAGTCAGCATAAAATTCTCCCATTTCCTTCTTCATTGACTCAAATATCTTCCTGAGCTCATTGGAATAGAAATTATTCCAAATCTTTTCCAGAGATTCAGAAAGTTCATTTAACAATTTATCGGCATCATCTACATTTCTTTCTTTAAGCAAATCCTCAATTTTTTTCCTCGTCTCCTCTATATTTTCCTCCAACCCGAATTTTTTCAGTGATTCCATTATTTTTGATAATTTCTCCAAACCCTCTTCAACTGATTTCTTTTTCTTTTGGAATTCTTTAGCCTTATTTTCTAATTCTTTGGCAATTTTTAAAGAGTCTACATAAGGATTTGGCATTCTAATAACATAATAGGAAGAGTACTTTTAATATTTTCTCTTTCTTAAGCTGCTTATATAAAAACTTCCCTTTAATTAAGCTAATAATACCTTTGGAAGTCAGGGTAACCATATATTCCCAAAATGTAGGATAATCAATCCAAAGTTATTATCTGAATGTATGAAACCTTGCCTTATATCAATACCGGGTAATCTACTCTTTATCCTCTTTAGAAAGGATATAATTTCTGTTGAATCTATATCATTGCTAACTTCAAATATTAAATAAAGCCTTTTTATTTTTGAGAGCTCTATCGATGATATGTGCTCGAAGAAATCCCTTTCGACTACACTAAAATTCTGAAATGAATAATTCAATATTTTTAAATAAATTGGACCAAACATATCTGTCATCATTTTGATATCTCTTACGGAAATTCCCAATATATTGGAATTATTGAGAACTTTCAGTATTGCTGAAATTTTTTCACTCATTGCATTGTAATATATATTATTGATATCAAGAATCCTTTCCAATTTCCTGCTGCTCAAAAGCTGATCAGAGTCTATTATTTCCATTACATCAAGAAAATTGAATATGGGTTTCATCTTAGCTATATGAGATTTTTTATCAGCACCCAGAGGAATAATGGCAAAGAAACCTATGAATGCACCTGAAGCTTTCAAAGTTTTAATTATGATAGGTATAATGGTTTCCTGGAATTTTCCTTCCGTCTGCCCTACTAGGAATACAATCGGACTTTTCAGATTATCAATTACAATTTCCTTCTCAGCCTGAAATATACCTTCCATTCTCTCAGAGGAGGCAAAATCAAAGTTTTTTACCAGTAAACCGTTATCAATTTTGGAGCTGGTGAATGTTTCTCTGTTATAGTCTATTCCTGTTGTCAGCAAATTATCATTAAAAAAAGAAGCTACGGATATTCCCAGCTGTCCTATGCCTATGATCCTGATATCATTTGATTTAGCGTTACTCATTCTGGGCAACCCTATTGAGCTCATCCTTTTGTAACTCTCTTATTCTTGCCCTGATATAATCCCTGACTGCACTCC
>JAGDXO010000029.1 GCA_023256615.1 Thermoplasmata archaeon | reverse complement strand
GTATAAAATATAAAAAAAATAACCAAATAGAATACGTAGAACCCATTCTTTCAGTAGCTTATAATGGCAAGGATTTAAATTACCCTTTAATAATAATCTAATATGGGTAATTCTGATTTCTTGAAAAAACTAGATAGAATTGATCCAAAGAGATACCATTATTTTATAACCCTGCTATCAGATATGGGTTATTTTCTGGATGGTTATGATCTCTTGGTAATAGGACCTGCTCTGATATTTATTGGAGTACTGTTCCACCTCAGTGTCTTTCTCTCAGCTCTTGTAGGGGTAGCTACAATAGTTGGACAGCTTATTGGTGGAGCAGTGTTTGGAGTAGTAGCAGATTTCAAGGGAAGAAAGGTAATATATCAATGGGATATGTTATTATTTGCAATTTTTGCTATTCTTTCCGCGGTTTCCACCAATGCCTACGAATTAATAATATTCAGGGCTTTGCTCGGTTTAGCAATTGGGGCTGACTATGCGTTGACATTATCTATAATAGGAGAATATTCCCCTGTTAAGAAAAGAGGAAAATTCTTAGGAACAGGTTTAATGTCTTGGTGGATTGGCGGAACAGTAGCAGTTGCAGTAGGACTAATCCTTCTTCCCTATGGAAATATAGCTTGGAGGTACATGCTTGCAGCAGGAGCTATTCCGGCAATTGTGGTTCTAATACTTAGAAGGAAAGTGGAGGAGACACCAAGATTCGCAGTTGAACATAACAAAAAAGAAGAAATTGACGATATAAAAAATAAACTGGGAATTAAAGATGATGAGTTAGTTAATGATATCAGTAACGAAACAAGTGAGAACGCAAACTATGTTAAGAGAGCAATCTTTACTTTCACTGCATGGTTTCTTAATGATCTCATCTTCTATGGCATAGGTATATATACTGCTGTTTTGCTACTTGAGATAGGTTATTCTGGGCACTCTGGTTCACTTGAACTGACACTCATTCTATACATAATAGGGGTAATAGGTACGTTAGCATTTGTTTTCACTGCCGATAGATTTGGAAGAAAAAGTTGGCAGGCATATAGTTTCCTAATACAGGGACTTGCATTGGGCATACTCGGAACATATTATCTTCTTTTGAAGCATTCACCTCCATTGCTTTTGCTATTCCCAATGTTCGCAATATTTTACTTCGCTAACGCAGGGGGAACGGGCCAAACAACAGGTATATTTGTAAGTGAGCTGTTCCCCACTAGAATGAGAACTACTGCTATGGGTGCAGGAACTGCAATCAGCAGAGTTGGAGCTATAATTTCTGCAGTTCTGTTTCCTATCATGCTCAAAATATACGGAATTGCGCCTATGGAGTTCATTCTGCTTGCAGTAGGGCTGGCTGGATTTATAATAACCATTGTACTTGGAGAGGAGACGAAAAATAAATCTCTAGAAACTCTTGCCAAATAGATGTACAAAAAAATTTTTTAATCTTTTTATTAACCTTTTTTATATCCTAATTGAATGACAGATTCTGAGATTCACATATCTATGTTTGCAAACATCTTGCCAAAGGTTGCATTATATTCATTTTCTGCTGAAAAAATTAGTACTGGCTTATCCATTAGATCTTTAAATGATATGGTAGTCTATTATGATCAAAACTCTATAAAATATAATTTTTTAGATGCCAATTTCTTTTCGGGAAGGGAAAATGAACCATATAATTTTTATAAACAGTGGAATACTAAATTTATCAAAACACAAGAATTTAAAGATATAGGGGGTAAGCCTCTGGAATATCTTAAGGAAGTAATTTTCCTCAACAGAATTCCTCTTATAAATGAAAGATACTATCACATTCTATTTTTTTCTGATAAGGAGAGGGAAAGCGTGACCAGGAGATTGCTGGAAATGAATACTTACTATAACAAAAAATATGGAAATGACTCTTTTAGAATCGATGAAATAAATGATTCTATCGAATTTGAAGATATTAAGAAATCTTATCATATGTTAGAGGAAAAATTTGCAGTTAAAATAACCATACCTTATTCTGGCCCACAGTTGGCGTTCCTTTCCAAAGGCTATAATAAAAAATTGGATGAATACAGTTGCATCTTGTATATTAATAACTCAATTAATTCCTCAAAGTTGGATATAATAATTCCTAATTTTATTTTAGATGGAAGGAAATTTTCAGAAACTCTTGATGATATATTGAATATTTCCCCTCCACCAGAATCATTGAATGGATCTTGTGATTCTGATAAATGTATGCTTATGATAGTATTCTCTGGTTTATTTAAAAAGGTTTTACCTGATATGTTCAAAACTCTGAGGTTATATTTCCCTGAAGTAGATGTTTCAATGTATAGCTTAATAGTTTAATTTAAATAGATATATCATATAAGGATTTATGAAAGATTTGTTACTAATAATAACCACTGGAAATGAAAATCCAGAGATGGCAAGATTTGCATTAACGGGTGCTCTAAGACAGGCAAAATCTGGACGCTATAATAACGTGAAAGTCCTTTTCTATGGCCCTAGTGAAAAATTCATTGGGAACTCCGATGAATCCACTGAAAATACTTTGAAAGAGTTAGTTTCCTTAAATACTGTAGATTCGGCTTGTATTGCTATTGCGAAATTTTATGGCGTGGAAAAAAAGCTAACAGATATGGGAATTGAACTTGCTCCATTTGGAGAGCGTTTGGCTTCTTATATAGAAAAAGAATTTCAGGTAATTACATTCTGATATTGAATGATGAAAAATAAGAATAATCTGAGTTTACTTTTCTCCGTAATCGTAATCATAGGCACTACCTTTTTCATCAGATCTAGCAACAATATGGTGGGTACTACACTCCCTCTATTAGGAAAGTATGTACTTAATTTTTCTCAGTTTCAGATAGGCCTTCTGGTGGCACTTCTATCACTTTCTTCATTTCTTACCACAGTTTTAATAAATGCAAAACTAAATTCCCGAGAAAGGAGATTTGCTTTCATATTTTCAGCAGCAGCTTACGCCCTTACCTTTATAGGATTCTGGGAATCGAATGTATTAACAATATGGTTATATTCGGCTGTCTCTGGAGCTACACTTGGGCTCATAATGCCAAACATTATAACATCAGCTGGACTTTTTGATGACCAGAAGGTTAGAGAAAGAGTACTTTCCCTCTACACAATAACACTTAGCATGAGCCTGGTTGCCGGACCTGCAATAGAAGCATACCTTCTGAAGTTTCTTTCGCTGAGATCAGTATTCCTTTCATTTACAGTTTTTGGATTAACTGCTCTTTTATTCTCCCTATTTCTCAAGTTTCCTGAAGAAAACAGAATTAAAGAGAAGATCACTGTATTAAAAAATAATGGTTTCAGGGTTGCACTCCTTAATATCCTTATCTACAATATACCGTTCAGTATAATTATCTCATTTCTCGGTATATATGAAAGGGAATATTTTGGGATTGGTCTGGCTGAAGTTTCACTAATATTCTCGCTATTCTTTTTCTCCTCTTTCAGTTCTAGACTTTTCTTGTTCATCAAACCACCTCAGAAAATTGCAGTCGGTATGATTGTTTCAATTTCCTTGACTATAGTTGGAATAGTATTAATAATTCTAAGCCATAACATTATAATTTTTGCAATTTCACTGGTTATAATGGGCGTCCCTCATGGACTTGCATACCCCCTTTCAGTTATTACTCTAGGTCGATCATTCAAGCCAGAACATAGGAATGTGGCTAACAGTTACTATTTTTCTTCAATGATGTTGATTGGGATAATAGTACCAGTTGCCGGTGGTTTTTTAATTGATAATATTGGTTTCAAATTTGTTTTTATTTTACTTCTCTTAATAATTGCTCTTTTAATTATTCCATTAACCAGGGAACTGAAGATATTTGTAGGTTAGTCAGGGGGGACTTCTTTTAGTTCTCCTTTCAGGAATAATTCTATATTCTCATCTGGGCTATAATTCTGAGCCTTCCATATTCTTATCCCTTTTTCTCTTAACAGGGCATTTGCTATTTCTCCTATTTTTAGGACTATTACATCTGTCACAAGATTATCTACCAGAATCCTTTGTATTCGTTGGGCATTTCTCTTCTCGCTTATTGCTGATGAAACACTTAATTTCTCCTTCTTGATCTGACCGTTAATGTCTATTTGATATAGCATATAATTACTTGCCCTTGAGAATTTTTCATTTATTTTTTCATCCATCAAAGGAATTGCAACTTTCCTCATTCCCTCAATCGAAGGCTCAAGATGTATAACTATATCCTTTATTTCAGGCATTTTTTTATATACATTATCCTCCACTTCATCGGCTATTAAATGCGCCTCTTCTATTGTCAGTTTGGGGTTTACAACGAGGACTACCTCGGCAAATATAACTGGTCCCGCCCATCTCACCTTTGTTGATTTAATGCCCCTTATGTTTTTATTTTCTCTCACAAGCTCATTGATTTTCTTAAGAACACTCTTATCCTTTGGAAGATCTAGAAGACTTATTATACTGTCCTTCCCGATTTCATATGATGTGTAAAAGAGAGTAAGAGCTGCTATTGTTATCGCTGCATAATAGAATATTACGTTATTAGTAATATAGTTCAGAAATAATCCAACTGCTACGCCAAGACCCTCATACACATCAGTATAAGTATGAAGGCCGTCAGATTTAAGCGACGGGGAATTTAGCAAATTACCACTTAGGATTTTCATTCTTCCGGCCAGGAATAAAGGAATGAGGGATATGATCTGTATTATACTAGACTGGAGGTCTCCAGTCGGCGGGTGTATAAAGGATGTTCTTATTATATCGAACGCAGAATAAGCAACTATTATGGCGATAAAAAGGGAAATTAGATCTTCCATTTTATAAAGGCCGTATGAATATCTGTTTCTGAGGTTACTTCTTGAGATTTTGAGAGAGATCAGAACTAGCACCGTGATGGATATATCTATTGCTATATGGAATGACTCTATTAACAGAGCATAATTGTTCCATATTAATGAAGCAGATACTCTTAATATAAATACTATGAACTGAAATAACAGTGCAAGAAAGATGAATAAATCGGGATTTTTGCTCGTTACTAGTTTCATCTTCCTTCAGGTTATCGCAGGATTTTATAAAAATTTAATTAGAATTAGGTTAATATTAAAAATATTAAGTTAACTGAAAATTGACCTGCCTGATTTAGTCATACCGAGTACTTCAGTGTATAGGAACGCCAGAATAATGAATCCAAGAAATACATATGCCACAGAAGGCTTTGTCACCAAGATTGAATAAATCAATACGCTGAAAGAGAGTATCTGGGCAAGTCCCCCCACCATAATTTCTCTTCCCCTCCTTATCATTGCATCCAGATTAATTTTAATAAGTGAAAAATTTGCTGAAATGTGAATGAAAAGATTGCCCATGCCCGCTAAGGCCCCAAGGGTAAGGAATGAGTTGAAAGGACCTTCTATTTTCAGGAGGGGCATTATTATTAGTAAATATAGAGTAATTGTTACTATACCGGCAACGAGTGGGTTGTCATATCTTAGGAATGTTAGATTCTTTGGGAGCAGCCGATTAAGACTCATTGCATAAAGATTTCTTGATGTCGCGATCATGAATGCAAGGGTTGCGAGAATTCCATCACTGATTGCAGCTATAACTAAAACTGGTAATCCAAAAGGACCCAGCATATCTTTCAATATAAAAAGCAGAGGGGTTTTGCCTAAGATGGCAGTATTTAGTTCACCGGCATAAATAAAATAGTTAACGAGACCGTATAGTACCAATGCCATAAGACCTCCCCCCACTAAGATAACCAATATTGCTGCCCTTCCTACATTTACTTCAGCCTTCTTAACTTCCCCTGATACAGGAGTTATAGAACCATACCCTGTTGGTATTCCTATCGCATAGAGTATTCCGAGCACAATTAAAGGCAATGTGGGTTTCACAGCAACTGGATTGTAGAAATGGAGATGAGCATAAAAAATAGAGATCACAAATACCAGCACAAGGGCTGCTAATTCCAGTGATGAAGCAAATATTGCATAATGAGCGGATGGTTTAATGCCCATTATAAGGAAAATAGATGCAGGACCTATAGATACTAAAAAAGCGATAAAAATTGGAAAATGAAGCAGATAATTAATAATAAAAGTAGAACCGGCAATATATGCGGCTCCATAAAGCACAGAATAATATGTATAAATAATTCCTGTCTCCAGTCCTAGCCTTTTTGATAACCCATAAAAAGCATAATTAAAGTACCCCCCAGTAGAAGTAAATTTATTGGATAGAAAAAAAATGACCAAACCGTTCAATAGTACCACCAGAGTACCAATTAGAACAATTATAGGAGAAAAACTTCCCGTAAGAATAACTACTGCAGTGGTGTAGGTAAGCATAGATAGAAATGGAGCCTGACCTCCCAAAGAGAGGAAGAAAATATCCTTGAAATCCATCTTCCTCTTGAGTTCGTCTTTCATTGGGGGCCTACTGTCATTTGCCATTTCTGTCACCTATTTTATTTATCTGTATTAAATTATGAACCTTTGATGAAATTCTTATATTTGAATGTTTATTAATTATTGTTTTAAGAGCCTTAGAATAATTAGACCATTCTTATGATCTATTTCCTTTTTAACTCCGTTTATCTTTAAATTATTCCATTCCTCTTCACTTACTCCGTGAGAATTCTTAAGCTTCCCCAGATCATTGTCATATTCATAAATATAAATAAATCCTTCATTATTGAGATATTTGACGAGGTTTTGTAGAGACCTATCCCTATCCTTCCAGTGGTGATATGAAAATGAGGATATTATTGCATCAAATTTTTCATTGAATGGAATTTCTCTGCTGCTTCCTACAGCAATATTGATTCTATTTTCTATACCATATCTGAGTGCATTTTTCTTGGCAATTTTAATCATTGATGGTGATGGATCTATACAGTAAAAATATGTATTATTCATAACCTTAGCAAGCGATGTAACCACTTTTCCTGGTCCACATCCTACATCCAATAATTTTTCTACCTTTCTTTCGGATATTTCATTTATTATTATATTGTAATATCTTTTAAGTATGGGGGTTAGTATTTTCCCATATATACAGGATGAAATGGATCCAAACTTTTCCTCTCCTTCCAAATACAAACTATCATTTGTCATTATTATCACATTTATATTAAATTAATTGCTTACCCACTTGCTGCCCCATTCCTTCATCTGATCTACTATATTCCCAAGTGATTTTCCCTTTTCAGTTAAAATATAAGTAACTCTTATTGGCCTTGTATTCGCAACAACTCTTTGCAAAATACCTTCCTGCTCCAGAAACTTCAATTTTTCTGAAAGCATCCTTGATGATATACCTTCAACAGATTTCTTAAGCTGATTAAATCCCTTTGGTTGCTGGCAGAGGTCCCTCAGAATCATAAATGTCCAAGCATCTCTTAAAATATACAGAGTTCTTTCAACCGGACACGGGGATTCCTTCCTAGCTTCAATATCATAATGTTTCCTCTGCATATTACCATATTGAAACTAAGTTTATATAATTAACCTAAGTATTCAATTGCATTTAAAACAATTTTATCTTTACAATCTTATCTTTATTTAGTCTATAATATCTATTAAATAATCTATCGCATTTTTGTAAAGTGGAAAAAGGGGAGCAAATAGTCAGAGATTCTGGGCTGTTCATCTTAATGTCATTATTTTGGGCCCTTAATTATTCTTTTCTAAAAATAGCCCTTATTTACGAGCCCCCTCTAGTTGTTTTATTGTTCAGAATAATATTTGCTGCTATATTTTCGGTAATATTCTCATATTCTTCTTTAAAGGCTCTTAAAGGCATAGGATTTATCAAATTGTTAATAATGAGTCTTCTTAACATATCTTTATTTATGACCCTGTGGTTTCTTGGGGAAGAAACCGAACCAGCTTCAATTTCATCAATATTGATATATACATACCCAATAATTTCTGTCCTTTTTTCCTCATTATTTCTAAACGAAAAACTCACCATTCTAAAGATAATTGGGACATTTATTGGATTTATTGGCTTAGTAGTAATTTTTATTTATCAGATTCAGGTAGAATTTAGCATAGGATTATTTTTACTCCTTTCTGGGGCATTCATGTGGGCGTTTGGTACAGTTTACTACAAGAAATATCTTGGAACAATCAATCAGGGAGCAGTCAATTCTATACAATTCATATATGCCATTCCTGTTATATTAATATTCGCCGCTTTTGAAGGAGGTTTTAAAACTTTGAATTTAAATTTCATCTTAATAACACTTTATATGGGCTCTCTTGGTACTGCCGTCGCTTACTTCATATATCTTTCACTACTCAAAAGATATAATGTTTCGCATATTTCTCCATACCTTTTCTCTGTTCCAGCATTCTCTATATTTCTAAGCATTATAATAAATAATGAAATAATAACACTCAATACACTGGCAGGTTTCCTACTAATCTCAATAGGAATATTCTTAAGTTCAAGATAAATAAAAAAAATTAATAATCTTTCTCATTGTTTTCCTTCACTGGAAATCTTATAAATGCGAGATAAAGTGTAGCCAAGAATGTTATGAACATCAGAAAGAACGTTATAAGGGCAAAATAGGGAAGAAGATCAGGTATCTGGAAAAGAGGATTTATCATATCACTTGCTGGAATGCCTTCATTACTGGCCACTATGATATAAGGATATCTGGCAATATTTACTGAAATCTCAAAAAACATCATAAAGAAGTATGAAACTGCTGATCCTATAAATGCAATCCAATATCCCATCGACTTAATGAATGTTAAAAAGCTGAATATCAGCATCAGAAATATCAATATTTCAGACACTTGAAGATAAAGGTGCAAGGACATTTGAGAATACAGATATTGGGAATTTGTTTTTAATTCTGAAAGGGTAATGAAAAATGCAATTACTGAGAGGATCGAGAAAATTATGGTCATGAGACGAGATACTGAAAAAGCCTTGTTGAACTCACGTTGGCCTTTATTTCTGCCTTTCATCCACGAATAGGAAAGGACTATAAATGATGTTAGCGCGATGGAGATAAACCATGTATATAACGCTAGGGGGATGTATATTGGATTACCAAATGGATTCTGGCCGTTTGGAACAAAAAGGGTCAAACCGGAAACACTTTCCGTAGTAATCCCATAAGGAAAATCAATAGTTGCAAATATGCTACTCATTCCAAAAGGAACAAGTAACGCACCTATCATCATAAAAAGACCAACTGTAATATGTGTTTTAGCACCCATCTTGTCCCATGTATACCAGTAAAGCCCCATGCTAACTATAGCGATCATTATTCCTGCTATAGCAAGGACTATTGGATAAAACAGTACATTCGTTGCAATATAAAGTAAAGAAGGCCAATACCCTGCCAAGAAAACGGTTAGCCAAGTGGCCATAACTCCTGCAAAAAGATCCACACGTATAAGATATGATGTAAGTCTTCTTGCAAATTTTATGTAATCATCGTCCTTGCTGACCCTCCCCTTCATTTCAAATATAGGTATTATTACTGATAAACCCAGTACTACTGTTACAAAGAAATAGTGAACAAAAAATGTGAATGCAATACCACCTAATCCCCAATACAGATTGTTTATATCAATCACCCCCGTTTATGATACTGTTTTTTAAATTTTTGAAGTATATCATATATATTCCCCACAATCCAGCGGCAAATATTGAAAGTTCCAGTACGATTATTCCTATTGTGAATGCTATTGTAACAGGATGTGCGGTTACAACATCATTATAGGTAACCAGGCCATAAATCGTCCATGGGTGTCTGCCCATTTCTCTTGTTGCCCAACCGAAGCCTCCAGCTAGTATTGATAGTACTGCTCCTAGAAATGATGCATATAATACGAAAGTCTCTGTTTTCATCCTCAGGATAAGATGTACCAGCCCATCAATAGCTTTTGAGTAAAGACCTAAGTATGCTATGGATATGATGAAAAGAATAACTCCTGCAATGACCATGAAATAATAGAAGAAATGGATATATGGCATATAGGTTTCACTGGCCTGCAGCGTGAGTTGGGCCATCGTATTGTTAGAACCCGGAAGTGAAGCAAGATAATTGAAACCTCTGAAGAAATGGTTAGGATTTCCATAAAGGAGTATACTTATCAATGGATCATATCCTCCATTTGGTGGGATACCCTCTGTTGCATAGAATATATTTCTTTGATACGCGTACAGTAATCTTCCCTGAAAATCCCCAGCAATCGGCTGCAGAATTGAGCCAATAGATGCTATTGCGAACGATACCTTCAGAGCCTTCCAGTTATATTTTGAGTCACCATAATGTTTCAATATTTTGAATGAGGAATAAGAAGCCGCCAGAAATGAGGTTATTATTAAGGCCGCAAGGAAATTATGTAGATATGTAGCATATTGTTCTGGATTAAATATTGCTATCCAAGGATTGCTCGTGAATCCTGATAAAAGCTGGAATGCCGTAGGAGATGAGAGGAGGATTGAGCCAGTTTGGGGTAGCACTGTTGCAAGTATTTTCAGCTTTGCAGGATTAACAACCTGAGGTCCAAGAGCTGGAACCCATGGAAGAATATTTTGTGCTATGAATGTGCCTGTCCCCCACGGAACCTGCATCCAGGCATTTACCGCAAGTATCATGTATGCTGAGAGATTTGATCCGAATAGTATGCCTATCCCAATTAGTACGTGGAAACCCTTCCATCTCTTAAAACGGTTGAAAGTTGTCAGATATGTTCCTATTAAGACTATTTCGATAAGGAATGCGTATAACTCTATAATCAGGGGTGCTGCGGCCATACTTGCAATCAAGGAAATTGATC
>JAGDXO010000010.1:3260-11130 GCA_023256615.1 Thermoplasmata archaeon | reverse complement strand
ACCCACCCTTTAATTGTAACATCTTTGCCGATTAGCTCATCTTTGAGTATTTCTGATATCTGCATAGATTCATAATTGTGCTTAATATTTGTTTTTTTCTACTTTATATCTTTACTTTTAGTTGTTCTTATCATAATTCTCTTCTATATGCAGTCACGTAGGTCGATTATAAAAAGATTTTTTTATAAATTTCAGCATCAAGGGCTACATGTAATTCAATAAAGAATAAATCACAGATAATAATATATTGACGTGCAAGAATGCATTTTGTATTATCCTAAAAATTATGAAATTGACGATTATGATATTCGTTATTTTAAAGCTTTAGAATCGTGTGGTCTCTTACCTCTGGTAATTCAGGATCTGGAGATAAATCCGGCAATAGTTTTGAAAAATAATTATCTGAGTAAGGGAGAAGAAAATTCATTGTCATCCTTTGGTGAAACAACTATTAAAAATAGCCAAAAATACTACTGCAATAAATGTCAAATACCAGTCGCATGGAGGGAAATTATAAAGGAACCAAAAGTCCAGGAATATGTAATAGGATACTATAAAAATGATAATAAATATCTCCTATTTCCATTTCATTCTTCCCGAACAATTCCAGATAAGTGGGTCAGGATAGAAGGGAGAGAGAATGTATATTATTTAGATGCTAGAACTCATCACATCTTCAGAAATTTGATCAAGACAGGTCAAAAGGTAAGGAGTGATGTCATTGCCATATCATTCCCAAATTCAATAAATTCCCTCGATATAAACAATGAAAACGTTTACAGATTTGTTTTCAAGTACGCCTATTATGAAAAGAGATGCCCTAACTGTAAAAACATATTAGAAAAGAGAAATATTAAAGAAATAAGGAGAAACGATAAAGTTGTAGGATATATAACAGAAGACGGAAAAATATTTATAAATGATTATGGAAAAATAATTTCTCATATCGTTAAGGAAGGAAAAAAAGTAGTATTCATTCCGGAACATTTATATAATTCAGTTCCAGATTTATTTGGAAATGAAATAGATGCTAGACCTTATAAGAGAATTTCGTCGGCAAAATCCAATCTGAAAAAAATTGCAAGAACACTCAGAAATATGAAAGAACTAAGTGGTCCAGAAAATGATTACATGGATTCCATCGCCATAAATTACGTTGAATCATTGAAGCAGGAAGTGATGAAAAAGATAATGTATGGAGATTATGACAAAGCTGCAAAATTATTTTATAATGAAGTAAAGATATTCGACCTTTTTTTCATACAGGGAATAAGAAAGTCCTACGGTATACCAAGGACTGCTATCAACGAATTGAATGACCTGTTTGAAGCGTTTTTCAATTCAAGTCCTTTAAATATTAAAAAAATAGGAAGTGAATTGAGTGAAGAATGGAAAAATTTTATAGATTTATATGTAAATGTTGAAAAACTGAAGACAAAAATGCAGGGCAGGCGTCATCTATATAATAACATAGTGATAAGCACTATCAGTCCGTTGCCTCCGGAAGCCGAAATGAAAAATATTCTTGGCGTGAAAGAGCTGCAACTAATACAGGGTGTTTGGCATGGCGTTAAATTTGTGTTAAGGCCAAACATGGAAAAGATAGGAAAATATTATAAGAATTACGCATCAAAGATTTCATTTCTGTTAAGTAAAAAGGAGGCAAAGGACATTATAAAAAAAATAGAAGCTGGAGAGTACTATCTTGGGATAGAAGGGCAATCCTTAAGAATTACAAGGGAAATGGTTACAATAATACCAACACTTCCAGAAGGATATCAAAAGGGTCAATTCAAAATGGGAGAATTTTACCTCTTAGGGTCCAGCGATAATTGCCAGAATCAATTAGATGATATTTTAAGAAGAATAAATTATCAGAGGCACAAATTGAAAATGAAATTTGAAGATCCAGTAGATATTATACTTCCAAATAACGAGTGCCGTGAATATATAGAAGCCAACAGTGATATAATTATCCAGAGAACAAATGCCAGAAAAATAATTTTCGAGGATTCATTTAAAGTTATCCCATTTTATAAGAGTTATATAAAAAAATCTATATCAGAATATTTGGGGGTAGATATTGCAACCGCTGAAAGTCTCATTAATGATGGTGTGGAGAATCTATATATGCTTCAGGTCGGAGATTTTATTTCAATGCCAATCAGGAATCAGGAAATAAAGGCAAAAATAATTGTTGCAAGAAACAGGAAGATAAACCCTATAGATGAAATAGATAAGGTTTATTGTTCACTTTGTGGAGGGAAAGTTGAAAACAAGATGTGTGAAAAATGCGGATTCCACTACGAATGATTATAAATTTCCCAAAATGTTTCCTTAAATTTAGGAACTGTGCTGAATGAATTCATTTGCTCTAAATTTACCCACCTGTATTCCGAATTTTCCCAATTTAATTTTATATCCTCCGTGTCAGTCTTCATTATGATCGGAGTTATTCTGAAAAGAACATCATTATTTCTTACATAGACAAATTTTCCTTTCTTTAACAATTTAGCATCTGATATACCACATTCCTCTATCAGTTCTCTCTTTCCAGTCATCTCAGGCGTTTCATCTTTTTCCATATAACCGGAAATCCCTCCGTATTGCTCTCTGTATGTTGAAACTTTATCAGATCTTTTTAAAAGTAAAATCTTATTTTCTCTAATCAGATAAACAGTAGTAACATCTTTCTCAACAATATTAGCAATATCGAGTGACCCTTCCTTTCCATTCATCCTGACAGTATCTCCTTCCTTGAATATATCAATTGGGACCTTGTCTATCATGGGTATTTCACTTATAATTGCTCCTGTTAAAACGACCTGTTCTGCTTCTTCATTGATAATTCCTGCGGGTGCGTTATTGCTATATTTCAATTCCAGTAATACATAAGACCCAACAGTGGATCCTCTCCCGCCTTTAAAGATCAGAATTTTATCTTTGAAACTTTTTCCAGAACAAGGACCACTTACAATAATTCCACTTTTACTCATCTCTCCCAAAGGAGATATTGTTTGATTGCATATCAGTACCTCACCTTCGGTAATTCCTGGGGCCATTCCTCTGCCAATAATCATGCAATCACCCACTTGATTAATTGCATTATACTCTTGAATGTTACCTCCTGGTTTCCATATTCCTTTAACGGTAAATAGAATGAAGCTTTTCCGCTATTTGTAGCAGTTTTACGATATTTATTACTAAGAGGTGAAACAACCATACAAGTATCCACGAAAACCTTCCCCCCAAAATCTTCTATCTCTCTTACTGCATCTCTTGCCTCTTCTTTCACTCTCCTGTTTGTAAAGAGGAAGAAATCTGGTCCGGTCTTTTTCTTGCCCCTAACTAATCCTGCGATGTAATTTAATTCCTCAACCGATAGATGAGGGCAGCCTATTGCAATTAGTTCAGGAGGTTCTTCTCCAGAAAATTTATCCATAATATTCTCAATATCAGAATTCTCAACCTCTATGGTTTCAGCCTTTTCCCTTACAAGGTTAGATTCAGGCGTAACACCATCCACATGGAACATAGGAACTGAAGAAGCAGCACCAAAGGCAGCTGCAAAGGCCTTAATTTCAAAGGACTTTAGCCTGTTTTGACCTATTATCAGTGGAATTTTCCCTCTACCGTTATAACCTGTGTAAAGTCCCAAGGCTGCCATTTCAGAATAGTCCAATAATTTATGTGGTTTAATAATAATTTCTGCATACCTATTCTCTATCCTGTGCATCCCATGATCAGGAGTCTTTCCTATTATTGCAGCGGATAGAGCCGATGGGCCACTTTCCCTGTTAGTTCTAGCCCCCAGTATTGAATTTGCGTAGGTGATAGCCGAACTTTCTGCCCAAGCTAAATGGTCACCAAATTCTGGCTCATTATAAAAATAATAAGGAGTGCAGGTATAACTATTCATAATACCCATATCCTGGTAAATTTTCACAACTTCCAATTGCTTCTTTCTGAAGTTGTCATCTATTTCAACTGGGCCATCCTCTGTAAGATCAAACCCCAGTGGATTGATGGAAGTTGGAACAGACACTCTATCTGAAATCTTCCTTAGAAATTTTAAACCACCTTCTCCTATGTTCTTATAGGATACGCCTGACACGTGAGCTGATTTGATTGGAATTAGCCCATTTGCACCTCCAAGCTCGCCCAGAGAATATAATAGTCTAATAGCTATTTTCTTTGCTTCCCCATATTCCCCATCAAATATTTTCTCTTCTTCTGGTGTCAGATACATTATTTTCTTACTCCATTATAAAACTCTTTAATCTTTTGTAACGGGTCCTGTGACAAAATTATGCTCCTCCCAATTATAACATAGTCGGCGCCATTTTTCATTGCCTCAGAATAACTTCCACCCTGAGTCCCAACTCCTGGAGAAAGGATAGGCAGATTTGCTATATTTTTAATTACCTTTATTCTTTCTGGCCTTGTAGCAGGTGCAACAAGACCATCAGCACCAACTTCCTTCGCCAACAAGGCTATTTTCTCAGAAGCTGGAGTGATAAATTGCAGGCTTCCCTCATGGCTCATTTCTGCTACCACGTACAGCTCACGCGACACTTCCCTTACAGCCTTCATGGTATCAGAGCCAACAAAACCCTGCATTATAATTCCCTTTACACCATAAGATGAAATTTTTTTTGCTATAGCCTGAGATACATCAGGGATATCAGCTATCTTTATATCCACTATTACATTGGCAATGGATGCGATTTTAGTCAGAACCTGAAGTCCGTTATTAAGAATCAACGGATATCCAACCTTGAAAGCATAAACCTCATCCTTAAGAAGCCTTGCAATTTTTATTGCTTCTATTTCGCTTTCCAGATCAAGAGCGACAATGATATTCTTTTCCATGTATAGGAATTACTTTCTACAATAAAATTTTCCCTCAGAACAATTGCAGTGCTTTATAATCATTTCTTTAATGGGTTATTTATATAATAGAATCCATTTATTGATGCATAATTCTTAATATAATTAAGGATTTTCTCCTAATAAATTGATTTGAATGACGAGCGAAGATAAAGGAATGCCAAGAAAATTTTTCGAATACCTAGACGAACTACTTGGTAGGTTAAAAAAAACAATAATTTTCTTTATCGTGTTTTTTTTCTTAATCTTTTTAACAGGTCCAGAAAAATTCAACTTTTTTGGAGTAAGTATAATTCTTCCTTTTCCAAATTTTTTTAATAGTTTTTCAGTTCTTTTATTGAAGAAAATTGAGTACTTCTTGGTTCCAAAAGGAATGATCTTAATAAATGTAGCCCCATTCGACGTAGTTGTTAGCGATGTTTATGTTGCATTATCTGTCTCTCTATCCTTGACAATACCATTGCTTGTTTATCAGATTCTGTCATTTGCTTCTCCAGGGTTATATGAAAAAGAAAGGAAGGTAGTTATTTACTCTATTTTGCCAATTTTTATCTTATTTGCAGCTGGAGTAATATTTGCATTGAAAGAGATCATCCCCCTACTTCTGAAATTGATTTATGAATTCTCCATAAATCTCCATGTGCTGCCAACAATGGGTATTAAGGATTTCATATCTATAATATTGCTAATATGTGTTGGAATGGGTGCAGTATTTGAAACACCCGTTATTATTGTCACGCTTTCATATCTAAAGATAGTTAAACCATCCTTCTGGTTTAAAAATTGGCGATATGCAATAATAGGAGCTTTCTTCATGGCGCTCCTTATATCACCAGGGGCTACAGGAGGCATAATGGAGGTCACAATTGCCACAATAATAATTATACTTTATTTCATAGGAGCCCTTATTGCGAGAAAAGTTTATAAAGACAATTAGATGATACAAATATATTTTATAAAATAAATTAAAGGGTAATTTAGTTTTGTTTCTCTTCTACTTTGGTGTCTTTGTTGTCCATATTTTTTAGCTCTTTTTCTATTTCCATCTGTCCTCTTTTGAATTCTCCCATTGCCCTTCCCATAGATCTAGCGATCTCAGGAATCTTCTTTGATCCTCCAAGTACCAGTAGTACCACGAGTATAAGGATCAACCAGTCTGTCGGACTTCCTAACATAGTGAGTTTATCAAACTTATATATATTAATATCATGGTAGGGACAGATTTTTGCTAACCTGTTAAAATTTAAAATATTTTAAGTGATTAAATCTTACGACGATGAAAGGGCTATTATTTAATTAGATTAGACGTCATTCTTTTTGATTTAGACCCTGAATTTTCTTAAGAGTATGTATTAAGAACAATATGGTAACTCAAGATTTTTCAACATTCATATTGGGGGTATGATTATAGTTAAAATATAAAGTAGTAATGACAGTATGTGCAGAGTTTGATATTTGCTGTTCTAACAGCGTCAACGATGACTCTTCTATTATCAATAATATTCTTTCTTTATCATAATAAAGACTTGGTAACATTTCGTTTTTATGCTTCTGTAGTTATAATACTATCCATGATGGCATCAATGTTAGATTCTCTCACTTTTTATATCATAGAACAAAAAAGTTTCCTTAATTCAGTCATTGCTATAAATATCTCTATGGAAGTTATGCTTATAGCAATAATTTCTATTGGATATTTAGGGTCCCAGAACAAATTTAGATATAATTACGAGTATGATATGATTATTTCATTATTGGTTGTCTGGAATGAAGTATCGATGGCTATATTCTTATATTCCATAATTTATCCACCAAGCAAATTCCAATTATTCTATATTATAAAAATGCTATCTGGTGGACTTGGTTTCTATTATTTTATAGTTCCAATGATAATAGAAATGGCATATTTAGCACTAATAATTGAAAATAGGATAAAAAGAATTAAAATGATTACACTTTTAATAGCAAGTATATCCCCCCCAACATTGTTTGGAAGTGGAGCAATCGTCAACTATCTGATCATAGTTCTTGTATTAGCTATGTCAGCTGCCTTCTTTGTACTCTTCTGGGAAGGAAGAATTAGGATGAAAATAGAAATTAATTTTTTGAGAGAATTCAAAATAGTTATAATTTTGTTGGTATTGATGTTCATCGCAACTGTGATCGGTGCCCTTGAAATATCTGAATTTTATACATCATGGTTGCCATATGGCATAGTGACAATAATATCTATGATATACTTTTTCTACATAGCTGCAGATAGGAAAAGTTAAGAACTTTTTTTTCTGAATTTGTCTTTAATTGCATGCCTTACATCATAGAAGAATATATTATCATAAGGGCAGGCTTCAACACAATCTCCTACTCCTATGCACTTAAACGATTTGAATTCCCCCTTTGATATAAATGAACTCCGCATATCCGTGATTCCAACTGGACACGCATTCGCACAATCCACGGTTTTACAATTCAAGCAAGCATTTGTATCACGTACTCTTAACCTGAAGAAACCTAATCGACCAATAGCCTGGTTGAATGTACCCCAGTAACACCAGCCTTGATTCACGCAGGCATAGGTTCCCATAAAGGGGGACATCACAAATCCCAAATACCATACAAGATTGAACATTAGGGCGTAGGCTAATACAGAAGGATCATTACCGTAAACATACCAGTTTAAGTCTCCTTTATAATCAAGAAATGAAATAATAGCAGCCGCCAATACAATAATATTCACAAAAAGTACAATAAATTTAAACCATCCCTTTATCTTAGAAGTTAAAGTTTTCCTGCCAATTTTAGTTGTTCTATTGAATTTTTTTAAAGAATCATAAAATGTTCCCTGATACATTAAGGGGGCAGTGCAGGTTACAGAACACAACTGCCTTGCTCCAAAAAGAAATGAGAGAATGGCTGAGATTATGTAGGTCCCAACAAGTGCAATTAGTACTGAACTAGTTACAGGGCCATTGGTCCCTAT
>JAGDXO010000010.1:0-3160 GCA_023256615.1 Thermoplasmata archaeon | reverse complement strand
TCGAATCTATTATTTTCCTGAATGCAAGAAAACCCATCTCAAGACCCATCATAATTAAAAACCACACGCTGGCTGTTACAGTGACTATTACTGAAATAATATCAAAAAGGACTGATATTGGATTATAAGAATTTACCCAACCGAGTGAAAGACTAGATAAAAACCCTGTCAATCCGGTGCCAAATTGACCGTTGTTAAATTCAAGTACAGCTCCCATGAACCATTCCATGACAAATGTCATTACGACAAGTATCAATGATATACGGCTGCTCGTAAGATAATTTCCCTTCATTGTTGGTTCCTGAAAGATTCTGTATAAGAACCAGATCATTCCCATAGCCATTGAGACAAAATAAGTAGTCCAAGAACCAGTTAGAAAATAATAAAATTCCCCTCCCATCATCATAGTGAAAATCCCCATCATTTCAAGGGACAGGAATATTTCACTTCCTTTCCTACCTCTATTCCTATAAAGAGTATCGAAAATCATAACAGTAGCGACTATCATTATAAGAGAAGATATCCATATAATTATATGGAATTGGGAGTATAGATTAGGAAATAAGGGCATTAACAGGATGAAAATCAAAAAAAATTGTCTTCTGATTTTATCAAGTATTTTAAATGATATTATAAGGGAATATATCATTTCAATAAACATAACATATACAAACCATGGCGAACCAACACTATCTATAAAATTTACTGGATTTCCGAAATATATTGCATGAATTAGAGACCCCATTGAAACCTCTGAAAGAGTAAGAATTATTGAAAATATCAATGATAAAATTACATTCTTCTTAAATTCCTTAAAGAAGAGAAAGATGCCTCCAAACATGAACGCGGCAGATATCAAAAGTAAATGAAGAATATTAGATGAAATGACATAGTTATAAAAAGCCAGATTCATACCAAGCATTTCAAGCGAAAGGAAAATAGAAAAATTTGGATAGTACTTCTTGTTAATTTTATATAGATATATAGAAATAAACATAACTAATAGCATCGCGGATGCAATGAGAAGCGAAACTACCAATGGATCTCTAATAATCATCAAAACTCTATAATATGTTATTAAAATACTTTTTTTAATTTCGGGATTTGAAATGGTTCTTATTATTTTGCATTATGTGGAATATTATAAATGTAAATCGGACTAGCCAAGCTTTTCTGCGTAACTATCCACATCACTGGTAACATTATTATCCAGAGTATAATAGACAACTCTGATTGTTCTGAAACATTCCATATTTTCCATATCCTAGCTTGCAGTGAAAAAGTGTAGTAATAAATTATTATAGGAATTATTCCAAGTATTACGGAATAAATCTCCAATAGGCCTATTCCATACCTTTCTTCGGATAAAAAGTAGACCATTCCGATTACGAATCCAGATAAAGACATTAGATAAGACATTGCAGAAAAATATATTGGGTTAAAAATTGCTAATGTAGTAAAATAAGGATAGAACCATATAATTGAAGATAGAACTGATAATATAAACAAAAATAATGAAGTTCCCTTTCTAAATTTAATTTTCTTTAAAATTGGACTAATAATGAAGAAGATAACAAATCCTTCAAGTATCATAATCATTCCGAATCCAAAGAGGAAAAAAGGAGAGGTCTGGAGGTTCATAAAAGCTGCAATAGGTATGATTATCTGACTAATTACGAGTAATAATATTATGAATATTAATGCCCTCTTTCCTGGATATCTCACTCCTTTTAAAAAATTAGGAACTCTTTTTCTTTCATAGAAATATGTTATAAGTAAATACGTTAAAATTAGTAATGTAACGCTGAGTATAAAGAACGGTAGAAGGAGTAAATTTATTAGAAGTATGGTCACCGCCGGCAAAAGTGCTATGGCGCTCTCACACTGGCAACTCATAGTTGCAACTATTGCATAGCCAGCGGAAATTAATCCATTTCCACTTTTGATTTGATTATTCTCTGCCTTTCTATTTTTAAGTAGTAGTTTTATTATTTTATGATAATTTTCAACAAGTAATGAAGAAACAGCAAGAAGCAAGAAAAATTGTGAAGGGCTTAAAATGAAGTCAGCATAACCAGTGCTTAAAAATAATCCATAATCTTCTGTAATTGGTAAAGGTAAACCTATGGCCATAATCCTGTCGGCCAGATTTTCAATTGTTAAAGGAGCAGGGACCGGTTGAATTATAAATAAAAATGTTTTACCTATATATAACATGAATAAGAGAACAATACCCATAGAAATATATTTGGAAGCTTTATTTTGAATATTCATATTAAAAATTGAAAATATCATAAGAATGGACGAAGGCAATAGAAGACAAATAGAGAATAGATTTCTTGTTACTATTATAGTCCCTAATAAATAAAATGAGATATAAGAGAGAATATAGAAACTGGGTGCTCTATTGAATGTTATTATTGATGTAAGATATAGCAAATTTAAGGTTAAAACAAGAAGATAGAAAAGGTTGACAGCGTCTGAGGAAATTAAAATATCTCCATTTCTATATCCGTATAAAAAATATGCATCAGAAAGAAGAGATGAAATTATCAATAAAAAAATTAAAAAATAATTTTTTCTTTCATTCATTGAAAACATAGGACCTGTAAAGTTTTATAAAAGCACCGCCGAGTACGAATATTAATCCCATTCCAAATCCATATAATGCCTGATTCTCGATTGTAGTAGGTGGTATTACAGAGATTATTGATAATATGGCAATAGCCAAGAATGCATATACGCTACCGAATAAAATATAACCCTTATTTGATAGTCTTTTCCTTTCGGTATTAACTTTTAGTCCGTAAATTAGTGCATAAAGTCCAAGTGCTGATATGGCCAGAATCATTGCGGTAAATATCGATGCAATGTAATAGTAATAGTTGCCATATACGATTGATGAATATATTGAGATGCCTGTCATTATGGCCATAAAACCTGTGAATGCAAGAAGGGTGTATATCTTCCAAACAGATGTTCCATATGATGTTTTTTCATTCTCAATTCTCTTAGCAATATAATAAACTAGAGGCACCACAATCAACATTGGAACAATGAAGAAAGTTAATGCAATAATGTTAGGAACAGGGACCCCTGGATAAGCTGCCCCCCAGTAAGAAAGTCCTATAAGATAAACAAGTCCTACGATAGCAGTGGA
>JAGDXO010000044.1:10082-11144 GCA_023256615.1 Thermoplasmata archaeon | reverse complement strand
GAAAGAAGGGAAATGAGCGGTCAATTCTTCATCAGAATGTCCTTCTCCTCTTGCCCGACCTGCACCCTCAGAAGGGGGAATTACTATGAGGCTATACTTCAACTTAGGGGCGGTAGCCAGAATGACCTTGAAAATGCGCTTTCCTTTTCCGTTAAAATGGTAAACGATGCAAAATCAAGAGACATATTCATAACCAGAAGTGATAAGAGAAGAGAGGGTTATGACCTCCTCATATCCGATAAGCAGTACACAAGGAATATGGGAAAGAGACTGGTTGAAGAGTTTGGAGGGACCTATACTGAAACATCCCATCTTGTGGGGAGGAAAGAAGGACAGGATGTCTACAGAATTACAGTATCGGTAAGAATACCTCTATTTCATGAGGGGGATCTTCTTAAATTTAGAGGGGATTTATTCATGGTTGGAAAGATTAGAGGCAGTGATGTAATTCTTCATAACCTATTGAATGACCAAATAATAAGGAAAAAAATTGCTGATATTGATGACTTCCAGTTTTTCGAGAGAAGGGAGAATATTCGGGAGGCAACATTCCTATACCGGGAAGGAAATACTGTTTATGTCCTGGATCCTTATGATAATAAGGAAAAGGCAATATCTGACAGGGGCAATAGAAAGAAATTTTATGTCGTCAGGATAGATGATGATCTTATCCTAGTTCCCTTTGACCTAATTTCTTGATTGAAATTTTAATTTTCATGTCAGATATGTCCCATTCCTTTGAGTAATTTCCCTCTTCATCAGATTCAACTGCCTGTGTAGTTTCCAGAATGTTTTCTTTGAGATAATTGAACGCTTCTAACAAAACTGGATCGCCTTCCACCTTGAGCTTTATTTTATCTGTGTATTCAAGATTAGCTTCCTTTCTCATGCTCTGAATCCTTCTTATTATTTCCCTTGCAAGTCCCTCTAAGTATAATTCCCTGTCAATATCTTTGCTTATGAACATTGTTATCTTGGATTCTGCGTCAGTTATGTATTTATCATCAAGTATTTTCTCTTCTATCAGCATTTCCTTGCCAATTTTTTTATCTAAAATTAATG
>JAGDXO010000044.1:0-9982 GCA_023256615.1 Thermoplasmata archaeon | reverse complement strand
AATATTTATCCACGGTTTCAGAGTATTTATCATCTGCCACAATAATGCTCTTAACGGGTCTTCTTAATGTTATTCCATTCAGTTGCCTTATTCTCCTTCCTGTTTCAACTATTTCCTTTACTTCTGCCATTTCCTTAAGAAGTTTCTCGTCATAACTGAGAGGGGTGGGATAAGAGGTTAGATGTACAGATTCTTCTCCACTAATTTTCCCATACAGATAATCTGAAAAGTATGGAGCGAAAGGAGCCAGCATTTTCAGAATATTCTTTAGCGCATAATATGTAACATAATAAGATGATCTCTTCTCATCAGTAACCTCTTCGTTCCAGAATTTGTCCCTTGACAATCTGAGATACCATTGGCTTAGGTCCATCGTTAGACTTTCTATCTCTTCAAGTGCCCTGTGAGGTTCATAGGCATCCATGAAATTATTTGCTTTTTCAATTGTTTCATTTGTTCTTGAATATATCCATTGATCCAGTTCATCGAATATTTTCTCTTCTTTTGGGATCCATTTGTCAAGCCTGGCATTTGTTGAGAACAGGACATATGAATTATATATTGTCCCCAGAAGTTTTCTTGAATATTCTTCTGCAATTTCGTTGGAAAATCTCTTAGGTTTCCATGGTGGCCCCTGGAAAAAGAATAGCCTGAGGGAGTCCGTTCCTATCTTATCAACTATCTGTATCGGATTCACCACATCGCCTTTGGATTTGCTCATTTTCTCCCCCTTGGAGTTAAGTACAAATTCCATTACCACTACATTTTTATAAGAATTTGAATCAAACAGTAGAGAGGAAATTACATGAAGTGAATAAAACCATCCTCTGGTTTGGTCTATAGCTTCACTTATAAAATCCACAGGAAAATTCTCCTCGAACAATTCTCTATTTTCAAATGGATAGTGGTACTGTGCATAGAATGCTGAACCTGAGTCAAACCAGGTGTCTATTGGATAGGGCTCTCTTTCCATGATCTCCCCGCATTCCTGGCATTTGATCTTTATTTCATCCACATAGGGTTTATGGAGTTCGAAATTTTCTGGAATGGAAATGGCCTTTTCCAATAATTCTTTCTTGCTTCCTGCTACAAATACATGCCCATTTTTGCAAGTCCATACAGGCAATGGTGTCCCCCAATATCTGTTCCTTGATATTGCCCAGTCCTTTCCCTCTTCCAAGAAATTACCAAATCTTCCGTCCCTTATATGCTCGGGCTTCCAATTTATTCTCTTGTTATATTTAATAACATCTTCCTTCCTGTTTGATACCCCTATGTACCATGATTCTATGGGGTAATAAATCAGCCTTGTATCGCATCTCCAGCAGAATGGATAGGAGTGCTTCGCCTTTTCCCTCTTGAATAATTTTTTATTTTCGTGAAGATATTTGAGTATCTCTTCACTTGCCTGCTGGGTGTCCATTCCCTTCCATGGAGAGTCAAGACTTATTTTTCCTTCCTCATTAACAGTTAGATATAGCTCCCCTTTTTCCTCCTTCAATACCTTATAATCATCCGATCCGAAGGCAGGAGCTATGTGAACTATTCCAGAACCGTCCTCATTCGTAACAAATTTTCCACCCACAACATACAGGCCCTTGTTAATTTGCAGATATGGTATTATTTGTTCATATTGCACCCCTATCAGATCTCTTCCTTTTTTCTTATCCAGCACCTGGAAATCCTTTACGAGATGGTTAGCCCTTTCCTCAACCATCCATAACTTTTCACCCTTGTATTCTATCAAAAGATAATTGAAATCAGGATTGACGGCTAGAAATGTGTTAGCTGGAAGTGTCCATGGTGTTGTTGTCCAGACAACAAAATATTCTTCTTTTCCCTTGATTTTAAACTTCACGTATATTGAATAATCCTCAATTTCCTTGTATCCCTGAGCTACTTCGTGGGAGCTCAGCGTGGTTCCACATCTCGGACAGTATGGTGATATCCTGAAATCCTTGAATAAGAGTCCTTTATTATAAAGCTCTTTCAAGGCCCACCATTCACTTTCTATGTATTCGTCCCTCATTGTAACATATGCATTCCTGTAATCTACCCAGTATCCCAGTCTTTGAGAGACTTCCTCCCATTCTCTTACATATTTAAAAACACTTTCTTTGCATAAACTATTGAATTTCCCAATCCCCATTTCCTCAATTTCTCTCTTGTTTTTTATTTTGAGGGATTTTTCCACCTCTATTTCAACAGGGAGGCCGTGACAGTCCCAGCCCGCTATTCTTGGATTTATGTAATATCCCTTCATAGTCTTATATCTTAAGAAGAGGTCTTTCATCGCCCTGGTTTCAGCGTGGCCAATGTGAGGGGGTCCATTTGCAGTTGGCGGACCCTCAAGGAAAGAGAATCTTGGTTTTCCCTTATTTATTTCAAAAGACTTTTGGATAATATCTTTTTCTTTCCATTTATCTGAAACTTCCTTTTCAATTGACAGTAAGTCAAATTTCTGTGGAACTTCATCTAACACAAACAAGTATATATTGTCCATGTTGATAATTTTTATCTGTGAAATTTCCAGGTCATAAATGCTTAAATATGCATTTAAAATGCCCTATGAATCTTCGGTGATATAATTGAAACTTCCGAGAAAAGTAATGAGATATTGTCCGCACTGTAAAAGGCATACTCTACAGGAAATAGAAAGAGTTAAGAAGAAAAAGGCAAGTGAGTTAAGAAAAGGACAGAGGAGATTTAGAAGAACAACCTCTGGTTATGGTGGTTTCCCGAGGCCGGTTTACGAGGGAAGAGAAAAACCAACAAAGAGAATCAATATCAGATACAGGTGCACTGAATGCAAGAAATCTTATCACTCTCCAACATGGAGAGCCAAGAAATTCGAACTCGCGGAGGCTGAACAATGACATTTAAGGAGTTGAAGGGACTGGAGAAATCATTCGTTAAGATAAAATGCCCGGATTGCGGGTCTGAGACCATAACTTACATTAGGGCCTCAACAGAGGTCAAATGCCAGGTATGCAATGCAACTATTGCGAAACCAACAGGCGGAAAAATAATAGTAAACGGAGAAATAACTGGAGAATTTAAATGAAGAAGAAGGATCCAGAAGTTGGAGATCTCGTAGTCTGTACCGTAAAGAGCGTCAAGGATTTTGGAGTAGTATGTGATCTAGATGAATATGAAAATAAAGAGGGATTTATTCATATCTCAGAGATCTCGTCCGGATGGATCAAGTACATTAGAGATTATGTTAGAGAGGGTCAGAGAATAGTCTGCAAAGTTGTTGAGGCAAATCCAAACAGAGGAAAGTTTGACCTTTCATTGAGAAAAGTAAACGACCATCAGAGAAGAGAGAAATTAAAGGAATGGAAGAATGAGCAGAGAGCAAAAAAAATACTTGAAAATCTGGGAACACAACACAAAACAGGTTTCCAGATTGATAAAATTATGGAAGTATTGGAAGAGAAATTTGGTTCCTTGTCTTATTCTCTGGATGTTGCCAGCACCTATCCTGACCAGTTCTTAAATCAGCTGAAAGAATATGCATGGGCCAAAATTATAGCAGACTATGCTCGAGAGAATTTAAAACCACCTGAGGTTAAAGTTTCAGGGATCATTCAGATTCAGACAAATGCAGGAAATGGCATAGAAATTATTAAAAAGGCTCTTACGGCAGGCGAAAAGGATGGTATTGAGATCACATACGCGGGAGCGCCTAAATATAGGATTGTCTCATTTGCAGAGGATATGAAATCAGCCGAAGAGAATATGAGAAAGTCTGCTGAATCAATTATAAACGCCATAAAGAAGATGGGCGGAATTGGAGAAGGGCCAGTGAAAGAGTAGATGAAAAGTTTAATAAAGAAATGTGGAAAATGCAACACGTATACATTGGAGGATAAATGCCCCAAATGCGGAAATGATACTATTTCATCCTTACCGCCGAGATTTTCACCGGAAGACAAATATGGTAAGTACAGAATAAGACTACTGTATGGGAAGGAGTGATTACAGATGGATAGTGTAATAGTTAAAATGATTGACAATGTAAAATTAAGAAACTCGACATTAATAGTCGGGCTGCCTGGAATAGGAAATGTTGGTAAGATTACGGCAGATTATCTTATAGATAAGATGAAAGCGAAGAAATTTGCCGATGTATTCTCGTATCATTTACCACCACAGGTATTGATCAATAATGATGCCAGGGCGAAATTAGTGAGGAATGAACTTTATTATAAGAAGAGGAAGGAGGGGGATATTCTCATATTCACTGGAGATTTCCAAGGCCTTACCTCACAGGGACAGTATGAAATCTCTTACAGAATACTCGAAATGTCAAGGGATTTAAATGTCAAGGAGGTCATCACACTTGGAGGATACCAGATTGGAAAACTTGTTGAAATACCCAGAGTTCTTGGGTCTTATACAAATGAAGAGCTCAAGGAAAAGGTTGAGAAATTGGGAGTAATATTCTCCAAGAGTGAACCTGGAGGAGGAATCGTTGGTGGGGCAGGTCTTTTCCTTGGTATGGGATATGAGCTGTTCAATCTTCCCGGGATATGCCTAATGGGTGAGACATCAGGATATTTTTCTGATCCAAAATCTGCCAAACAGGTGACCAAGGTTTTGCTTGAATACTTGAAAATCAAAATAGATACAAAGGAACTGGATGAAAAAGTCAAAGAGATAGAAGAGATAACAAATAAAATAGTTGAGAACCAGCCAGAAGAGAGAAGAGAGGATTTGGGATATTTCGGATGATATGAAGAATGATAAAATTGTGAGGGCTTCAGAACTCGGACAGTATGAATTCTGCAGTATGTATCATTATCTAGTAAAAAATGGAGCAAAAATTGATGGAGATGGGAAATCCCATCTTGATGAAGGGACCCTGAGACATATCAGGCACGGGAAAAATATCAATAATCTTAGAAGGATGAATAGGGGGCTTTCTTATCTTATAGCTATAGGGGTTGGTGTTCTTTTATTAATATTATTATTTTCCTTCTTATAGGAATATTGCTTCTATTCATTTTATTAAAAATTAAATTGAGAAAAAGCTTGAAGAAGAGCGGATCTTTAAAGGGAGAAATAATATATGATGACCTCAGCGGTCGTGAAAAACCTCTCCTTTCCCGGGAATTTATGATTACAGGGAAACCAGACAGAATTATGAAAGTTAAGAATGGATTTATACCAATAGAATACAAGAGCTCTTCTCACGATAGACCTGAAAAAGGTCATATTCTCCAACTTGGAGCCTATTTCATATTAATTGAAGAGAATTATGGGGATGTGCCATTTGGCTATTTGGAATATAGGAATAAATCATTCAGAATAAAGAATGATGATAATTTGAAAAGAACTGTAATCGAAAAAGCTATGGAGGTAAGGGATAACAGTTACCCACACAGAAACCATAACAGTCCAGGAAAATGTGCTAAATGCCCATTCAGAGAAGTCTGTGAAATGAGTTTGGTTTAAAGTTAATTTTTCTATCTTAAAATTCCATGTCTATTCCATACCTTTTAGATTATACTGAATTTTACCTGTACCTTATTATTCTTTAAGCCAATATGAATATTAAAATGATTAAACTTCAGCTCTGAAAATCTGAACCGTAAATTTCATTTCCCTTTGTCATAAGAACTCTTTGCAAAGAAAATGGGCGGCATAGGTGAATTATTCTTTATTTCTTACCCATCTTTAATACATATAGTTTTTGACTAATTACCTGATAATTTCTATTACAAATAATGGGAAACTTGGTATTAACGCATGTGTGATTACCAAGGTTATTCCAATCGACCTGTAAATAGGTTCCCCGCTTATGGTATTTATGCGTATTAGAAACTTCTAGACACTTATTGCTATCTCAAAATGAAATTTGTCGCCTTCATTTTATTAGCATAACTGGTACTTTTGATTTTGATATAAGTTTCCTTGCGAGCCTTCTTGCCATTAATTCCTTAAAACTGTAACCTGTAGGATATTGCAGAATTATAATGTCTATTATGTGCTCTTCAGAGAACCTAAGAATAGTGTCGAGGGGATTGCCCTGTACGAGTTCTATATCCGTGTTAGCTGTTCCCGGTATCTTAATTGACGAGGAAAGAAGTCTCAACCTTTCGGTATTTGTTTCCATTGATCTTCCTTCTGAATTCAACTTAGGGTAGTCCCAGAAATGCGAATATATATCAGGAATGATAGAGACAAATAAAAATTCTTTAGTGTCTTCAAGTGTAGATATCGCTTTATTTATTGATTCTTGCGAGCATACGGGAAGGTCTATATTGACAAGTACTTTTTTCAACCCCTCACCCACCAATTCTTAAAGAAAAAAGTGAAAATCCTAAAGTGCAAGGACATTTACCTTTGCTCGACTGATAAAAATTCTTTCCATTATGATATCATTGCTCTTAGCTTTGGCATTTGTAATCATCATATCTGGACCCACTATATATTTGTAAAATATTGCATGATAAAAATTTAATTACCATAGTATTGTTACTCTCATTCAGATTCATGTGTTTTCAAGAGTCAATATTTCCTGATCCTATGATTTTTTGATTATCTCCTCGGTTTCATCAGGGACCTTGCAAGACTGTATTAACCGGTCCATTAAGGCATTTTATTTACTTCTTTGATTGCACTTTGCCAATTACTTCAATGCCTTTATTATGTTTTCTATCCTCTCTTTCTCCTTTTCTATCTCCTTCAATTCCTCTTCCAGCACCCTGACCTGTTCCTCTTTAGAGAGATTTGTGTTATAGGCCGAAAGTATGCCTGCATTGTATCCGTAATATGGATAATAATAGAAACCCCCTCTATAAAATCCCCTACCTCCATAGAATATACGTCCGAAGAATCTCCTTCCAACTCCCAGTCTGGGCACTGCATTGTTCATGAATCCTGGTACATTGTAACCACCGCAGAATCCAGCACCCCTTCCTGTTCTTGGCCCATATCCATTGGGTCCTGTTCCATCTCCATATGGCATTTTTTCACCTCTAGTTATGAATATATATTCATAATAATTATTTAAACTTTGCCCACTTTCGTCAGGGCATAAGGTCTTCTAAGAATGAGGCAATCTCTTTTATTGATCTGGAAGCTGGTGAGTTGCCATCATATTCCACCAGGGGCATCTTGTGCGTCATTGATGCGGCAACTGTCTTGTCATATGGAATTTTTCCAATTATCTCTAAATCATTTTCTTCAGAGAACTTCATTATCCCGTTGAATCCTAAGTTCATATTTTCTTTGTTTATTATTATGAAGGATTTTGTTCTGAAATGCTCAGCAAGATAAAAAACACGCCTGAGGTCACTAAGGCTTGATTCCGTTGGTTCTGCGACTAGCAATGCATAAGTCGCCCCGCTCATTGATGCAATGACCTGACATCCAATCCCTGCTGCAGAATCTACTATTATGTGCTTTATCTTTCCTTCCCTCACCCATTTCTTAGCTATGTTCTTCTCCTCCGTTACCAGCTTTCCGCTGTTAGGTTGTCCAACGTCAAGCTCTGAGGTTACGAATGGGCCATATCTAGTCCTGCCTACCCTTATCCAGCCTGACAGATTATTCTTTGTAATTCTTACCGCATCTACCGGGCATACCACCTTACAAGCACCACAACCTTCACATATATATTCCTTTATATGAGGTAAACCGTTCCTATTTTCTACTGCCTCGTATGTGCAAACCTCTTGGCAGATGGAACAATTTACGCATTTCTCGTAATCTATCGCTGCGACACTCTTCTCCTTATATTCTATTTCTTCCTCCCATGAGTTTGTGTCGAATATGAGATGTAGGTTGGGAGCCTCTGCATCTGCATCTACAATCCCAATATTCTTGTGTGAAAGAAGGGCAGAAATAGATGAGGAGATTGTACTTTTCCCAACGCCTCCCTTTCCGCTGGCAATGACCACCTCTACCATAGTAGTTCACTCACCCTCTCCATTATTCTCCTCAATTCTACAGATGCATCACTCTCTGGAAAGGCATCCACTACAGGCTTTCCTCTTACATAGCTCTGTACAATATCGTCACTCAATGGTATACTTCCTATTATTTCATAATCTGGAATGATATGTTCATCATTGACCAGGTCAGCCCTGTTCAATATCACATATCCCTTTATGTTAAGCTTTTCCAGGAGATGCATGATCATTTTCATGTCGTGAATACCTAGGGGTGTCGGTTCAGTTACAACAAGTGCAAATTCCGAGTCTTCAAGCGCAGCCGCCACATGATTGCCTGTTCCTGCAGATGTGTCATAAATTTCCAGATCAAAATCCATGATATCGGCCCTCCTTTTAGTATTGAGGACAAGTGGGTATGATCTCTCTTCCCCCTCTTTTAGAACACCGGTTACAAGGGTCAGGTTATTGTTAACAGGTGTAACATACGTAAGTCCTATTTCCTTTCTATCTTCTTCTATAGCCTTGCTCGGACATGCAAGTTGACAGGTTTTACACCCTGAACAGAGAGTGGGCATGAGAAATGGGTAACCCTCTTTAAACATAACAATGGCGTTTTCTGTGCAGTTATCCCTGCAGAGGGAGCATTTTGTGCATTTAGAATAATTGAAACGAGGTCTGAAGATATAGCTCTTTTCTTCCCCCTTGAGTCCAGATGAAAGAAGAATGTGATCATTTGGGCATTCCACATCCGAGTCCACCAGTACTATCTTTCTGTTTCTCGATAACAATGTTGCGATATTTACTGCAACTGTGCTTTTACCTGTACCGCCTTTTCCGCCAGTGACTGTTATTTTTGTCGTTTGTCATCACCAGGGCCCTCCTCCCTCTCTCTTCCCTCTACCTTGGCCACCACGCCCCGGACCCCTTCCTTCTCCAGATGATGCCGGAAGTTTGCCTGACAGGTATTGTCCGACTGCATCCTCTACCTTCATTTCTTGACATTCTCTGACATCCATATTTGCGGCCTTAAGTATCTGGAATGAATTTGGCCCGAATGCCCCTGCAATAACAACTGTGCATTCGTTATCTGCAACTGTCTGGGCAGCCTGAACCCCCGCACCACTTCCTGCAGACCCTCCGGGATTCTGAACAACCCTGACGCTCTTTAAATCCTTGTTCTCATCTATTTCGACAATAGTGAAATAAGGGCATCTCCCAAAATTCATACTAACATTATCTTTCATACCCTCTCCGCCAGATGTTGCCAGGCATATCTTCATAATAGGTCACCGCCCGAGTTATTTGTTAAGCGTAGTTAAACCTTTTGAAATGACCCATTATTTTCAATACTGTTAAAATCCCGTCTATCAAGAGATTGATACTCGTGTATTCCATGAAATTTCCGTATTATTTCAAATTCAGATTTAGAGTCATTTCACAATTAATGGTTCAAATATTGAGCATCTTCCTCGCTTCCTGGGATATAGCATCCGGGGTCCATGGAGGATCCCATACCAACTCAATATCACATTCCTTCACTCCCTTCATCTCTTCTACCTTCTTCTGAAGATCAAATAGTATCCAATCGGTCAGCGGGCAGTTCGGAGTTGTCATAGTCATCTTAACTTTCACCACTTCGCCTTCAATTTTTAGATCATAAATCAGCCCTAGATTTACCACATCAATGCCAACTTCAGGGTCATTTACAGTTTTCAAAACCTCCAATACTTCATCCCTGGTTACCATCGCTTTCAGTATCTATTCAGCGCTCAAATCTTTTTTCTTTTTAAATCCTTCCCATACCCATTATTAAAAAAATAGCATTCCATAGAATTAGCGGAGCCTTATCCCTGAAACCTTAAAACCATAGGATGTTGAACGTGGAACCACAACAATACCTATACATAATTTCTAAAGATGTATTTTGATTTTTATTAAGCTTTCGTTGGAAAATTATCAAAGTTAAGAATGGAGTGATCTTCAATAACTTTTTACATAAAATGGAACTTGGAAAACCTAAATGACTTCTCATAACTAGATTATTCGGTTAATACTTTTCATGGGCTTGCCCGGATTTG
>JAGDXO010000042.1:42511-55578 GCA_023256615.1 Thermoplasmata archaeon | reverse complement strand
GCCATTGGGATAAGAATTTAATGGAGCGAAAGTAAAATCCTAAATGCTATTGGACAGGTAATTTTTAATTGTGTTAATTGAATTAGACTAAATTTTAAAAATCACCAATAGATAAAATTATATACTTTATATTACATGATTATGATATGAAGTTCTGCCCTAAATGCGGAGCTCAGAATGTAGATGAAGCAATGTTTTGTACCACCTGTGGGAATCCATTTCCTACACAAACACCACCGATGAGTTCATCACCACCCCCATACCAAGGCAATCCTCAGAATCCGCCGAACACTAATCCATATCAGCAACCCCCCCAATACGGAAATCCACAATGGCAACCACCAGGTCAACAGTCTCAGTATGGTTATCCTCCATACCGGATGCAGACAAATCAGGAACTGTCCACTGCCACAACGTTTATTCTAATAGCATTCATTTTTTCTATAATTGCAACAGTTTTATTCTTGATAGCTGGAATAGTTGAGGGGATTAGTATTTCATATATTAACTCAGTTTATGCAAGTTATGGAATGAAACCACCTTTAATGACCGGAGTATATGCTGCAATCGTAGCATACTTTATAATGTTCATATTCTCTATAATCATAATGATAAGGGTAAGACGTATTCATAATCTTCTTAAAATGGGCAATACACAACAGGCTTATATGCTCGATTCAGTATTGTGGGGCGTACTTGGTTTAATATTTTCGGGATTGATAACAGGTTTGTTCATGCTACTTGCCCGATCCCATATCAAGAATGCTGGAGGATTCTGATCTTTTTTTGAAAATAAATTTTATTTTATTATCCTTTTAAATTATAAGTTAGGGAGTATGAATCCGCAACAGGTTGCATTTAAAAATATATAATCCATTTAATTTGGAACTTATGCAGACTTGGAAAAAAATTGCACTGCCAGTCTCTGGATTTCTAACAACCGCGATTATTTTCAGTGTTTTAGGTTCAGTTACATTCTACGCACCCTTGATTCTGTCAGGATTGAGTGCCAAGATATCCGTAAATTCCTTTATATTCCTTATTACGCTCATCTATTTTTCTGGAATGCCATTTGGTAAAATTCTTGGTAGAGCAATGAAATTTCATAAAAATGCTTCCATGTGGACTGCCTTGATGCTTCTGATAATAATTATGACTATTCTTGCAACTCCTTATGTTCATAACCTTTTAATATTCCTGATTTTAAGGTTCATTCAGGGTACCTCAAGTTTTGTAATGGAGATATTTTCAATTTCATATACATTTATGTTTAAAGAAAGGGAAAGGGCCCTTGCTTCTGCAATATCAATCAGCGGAATTCCGGCAGGTGTAACCCTAGGATCAATTCTTGCACTCAGCTTGAATCTACATGAAACTTTTCTTATAATTCCTATAATTGGACTTATAAGTCTTATACCATTCATTTACTTGTTGAACATTAAAGTATATGATTTCAAAAATGAATCATATACCACCTATAAGTTCAAATTCACCTGGATCTATGGCTTTCTCTGGATGACTATCGCGGGTTTCAATCTCACACTTGCAGTAATAATTCCATTATATCTTCAGAGATATTCACCTGCAATAACTGGAACGGCAATGTCCATTTTTGGGTATTGGGGGGCTTTGGGAACTATATTGGGAGGAGTTATCGCCTATTCAATTTACAAAAAAGTCAGAGGTTCTCTTTCTCTGATTATTGTTGGAATTCTTGGATATGCAATATCAATCCCTGGATTCATAATGCTCTATCTTCATCCAAATAATGTCCTCATTTTGATTGGAATTTTCTTCATCATGACAGAAGCATTGGTTATTTCTCCAATCTATACTACACCCGTTGATGTATATGGAAAGGATAAGGTTGGAAATGGCATCTGGGAATTTTCATTGATAGGAAGTTCCGGGCATATAATAGCACCTCTAACATTGTTGCCACTTGGAATTCTCTTAGGATTCAACAATGTATTTCTAATCTTGGTAATATTCCCTGTATATGGAATTATTGCAATGATCTTCATTTATCGTTATATAAGAGATCATGATATTAAAAACGTGGGATGAATGTCAGATATTAGAAGATCATTATCCATACTTAAAAAGATAAATGATATCCGCGAGATTGATGAAGAATTCCAAACAGACTTGGAGATATCATCTTTATCTAACTATTACCAGAAAAAGAATGGACCGGCATTATTATTCAATAAACCATCTGGATATAATAATTCGGTAGTAACAGGTTTATTTGGAACTTACAGCAGACTTGAAAACGTGATGGAGAGGAAAATTTCTGATATTTCGCAGGATTTTGCAGGTCTCTTTGAGATGCTTTATTCCAAACCGAGTATAATCGAAGGATTAAAATTATTTTCAAAACTTAAAAATTTTAGCGTTGATGAGGTAGGTAATGGTCCTGTCAAGGAGTTTAATGGGGATATTACGCTTGATGACATACCAATTCTTAGGCACTGGCCAAAGGATGCCGGAAGATTCATAACAGCCCCAGTTGTTATTACAAAAGATCCAGAAACTGGTGCTTATAATGCTGGCACCTATAGAATGCAGGTTTATGATTCTGAGACCACTGGAATGCACTGGCAGACACAGAAGACAGGGGCGATGCATCTAATGAAAGCAAAGAAATTAGGAAAAAAACTGGACGTAGCAGTAGCCATAGGCGTTCATCCATCAATACTTTTCTCGTCCATTTCTCCTCTTCCTGAAGGTATCGATGAGATGTCATTTGCTGGATATTTGATGGAAAATAAAGTGGAAGTAGTTAGAGGGGAGACTGTGGATCTGAGATATCCATCCAATGCTGAAATTGTACTGGAAGGTTATGTCGATCCTGATGAAACCAGGGAAGAGGGCCCGTTTGGAGATCATACAGGCTATTATACACCGGTAGATCTCTATCCTGTATTTCATGTGAAGAAAATATTCCATAGGAGAAATTTCATTTATCATTCAATTCTCGTGGGAAAATATTGGAATGAGGATGTACCTGTTGGAAGGGCGATTGAGAGGATATTCTTGCCTATTCTTAAATTCCAGATTCCAGAGATCAAGGATATTTTCCTTCCTGAGGAGGGCCTTTTCAATGATGTTATCTTCGTATCAATAAAGAAAAGATATCCTGGCCAAGGGAGGAAGGTAGGGATGGCTATTCTTTCTTCAGGTCAGATGATGTTCACAAAATATGTGATTATTGTTGACGACGACATCGATGTCACTGACAGGAAGGAAGTTTTGTGGGCTGTTTCCACCAGAACAGATCCATCCAGGGATATTGAAATAATAAAAATGGCACCCACTGATTCGCTTGATCATTCTTCCATATATCAAGACGTGGGAGGAAAAATGATCATAGATGCAACTGTAAAAAATACTAGTGAGGGAATTAAGAGAAAATGGCCAGAAAGGATAGAAATGGACGAGAATGAAATAATTAAGGAAAAAATGAAAAAGTATGTCATTTAATCTGAAGGAAATAATCAAATTTATTAAAATTGAACATACGATTTTCGATCTTCCCTTTGCATATATGGGACTTATTTTGAGTGGATTATTTAGTATCAGGACAATTGTGATAGTAGGTTTAGCAGCCACACTTGCGAGGGTATCGGGGATGACCATGAACAGGATTATGGATTTGCCTCTGGATTCAAAAAATCCGAGAACAAAGGGGAGAGCTCTCGTTACCGGCAAAATTACAATCGAAGAAGCCAAAATAATTCTTGTAATAAGCTCTATTTTATTCATTATTTCAGCATTTTCTCTTAATGTTCTGGCTGGTCTACTCTCTCCAATAATACTTCTATTATTCTATCTATATCCTATTACAAAGAAAATACCTGGAGTGAGCCATTATGTCCTCGGTTTTTCTATAGGATCTATATTACTTGCTGGATTCATAGCATCCAGAGATACCTTCCCTTCAAGCCTAAAATTTTATTGCTTTATGATATTCATATCCCTCTGGATTGCGGGATTCGATGTATTGTATCAATACCAGGATTATTTGTTTGATTCAGGTGTAGGTATTAAATCATTGCCAGTACTTTTTGATGGCAGAATAACATTGCCCCTACTTGTAAATTACCTGATATCCCTAATATTTCTGTTCCTATTTTCTTTTAACAATTACCTGCTCATCGTCGCTTCAACAATAGTTTCCATCATAATAATAATCGAAATATTCACATGGAAGAATTTTGATTCAGATTCACAATTCAAGTTTTTCAACATACCGGTACCTTTTATTCTATTAGTTTTCCTCATTTTAGATTTAATCATAAAATAAATTAAAAATATGTCACTTAAACACTTTTTCTTCTTCCAGCTGGAAATCAAGAGCATCTAGTTCAACATTTCTTTTAGAAGATAAATAACCTTCAGACCTAAATTCCCTTAGATATTCGTGCTGTATTATAAGCTTCATTACCTCACTCGTCCCTGTCCATATCAGGCCAAGCCTTGAGTCTCTCAGAAGCCTTTCCACTGGATACACTGTGGTATAACCAATACCCCCCATTATCTGCATTGCATTATTGACAGATGTCCACATCGCTTCTGTCGAGTAAAGCTTGGCCATTGATATGAGCTTCCTGACAGATGATGCCTGGATTCTACCTTTGTCAAGTTCTTCTGCAGCTCTGGCAGCCGTATAAACTAAGGAAGATGCTGATGTTATTGCCGTCATACTCTCTGCTATCTTGAAATTTACTCCTTCGTGCTCCACCAATTTTGTCCCGAATGCCTCCCTGTTCAGAGAGTATTTAGTTGCTATTTCCATTGCAGCTGTCGCTACTCCTACAGAACCTGCTGCGGTAGTGAGTCTCTCTGGAATCATCATCCTGTTGAATATATCATATCCACCATTGAGCTCTCCAAGAATATTTTCTTCGGGTACTTCAGCGTCCTTGAATATTATTCTGGCCGTTCCTCCCCCCTTATTCCCCATTAGGCCGTAAATAGTCTCTACCTTTAGGCCAGGAGTTTCCCTGTCAATGATAAAAGCGCTGACTCCCTTTGACCTAGGTTTTGCATTGCTGTCCGTCAGGGCGTAGGTAACAAAGAAATCAGCCCCCTGACCACCAACGATGAATCTTTTTTGACCATTTAATATAAATTTATTTCCTTTCCTTTCTGCTCTTGTATGCATCATTCCAAAGAGGTCTGATCCTCCAGAGGGTTCAGTTATTGCTTCTGCCCCATACTTCTGACCGCTTGTTATTCCTCGTATATATTCAGCTTTCTGCTCTTCGGTGCCATACTTATTTATTGGTTCTCCAACTATGGAACCCAGAGAGTACATGCAGCTCAGGGTGAATCCAAGGTAACCCATCTCTTCAATACCTGACATTTCTGCCACCCAGCCTTTTGCTCTTCCACCATATTTTTCAGGGAATCTTGCTCCTGCTATCTTGTTCTTTGTAATTATATCTATAAATTCTCTTGGAAATTTTATTTTTTCAGATTCTATGTCCCTAATGAGCTCGTGTGGAATGCTTTTCACAACATTTCTTACCTCATCCCTGAAATTCCTCTCATCCTCTGTCAGGAGAAAATTTTCCAATTAAATCACCATAATATCAGGCTAAACTCTAATTTAAATGTTGTCTTAATCATGGTGAATTAATAGGCTTATAAGATTTTGATATATTTTGAGTTCCTTCCTTTCTACCTTTTCTGCCCAAAACTTTTCCTGAAGAGGAAATAATATAGGAATGGGTCCACCATTGTTATCACTCCTCCTATGAGTGGGGGATAATCTATGTTCATTGATATGATGTTTCCTGCGATAGGTGGAGAAATTGATGAAAAACCAGTTCTTACCATTGAGGTGGTGCCTGAGGATGTAGCCCTTTCCGACTCATCCACTATGCCCATGGAAAATGACTGCCTGATCGGTATAGCACCCATCTGCATTCCATTTCTCAGCACAAATAATGCAGTTGTGAGAAGTAGGAGAGGAGTAAATGCCATTAAGATCAATGCAACAGAAGAGAATATTCTCGTTCCTATTATGGTCTTTAACTCCTTGCTTGGGGTCACAAATCTTGGAAGAATATACATCATAAGAATTGTAAACAGATTGGATAATCCAAAAATAATTCCAATCTGACCAGAAGTGAGACCAAATTTTAGATGAAACCACAGAGAAAATATCGGTGCAACAAATCCTCCACCTATTCCATTAGGAATGGTCGGAATGGATAATTTTATGATATTTTTCCACGAAACTTTTGGGAGGAGATGTTTACTTCTAATCTTATTGTCCGTAAGCATCAAACTTATGGCTGCCCCTATAATGCCAAGAATACCTGCTAGATAGAAAAGGGAATAAACATTTATTTTTGCAATTTCAGCACCATCCACAAGGAATGCCCCTGCACTTGAGGCGAGCATTCCGAGGACGGATGCAATTGAAAGTATTCTTGAAAAATCCTTCCTTTCTGTGAATTCTGTTATCAGTGCAGTTTGAATTGCACCGAACGGACCTCCAGAACCTATTGGACCTCCTCCTGATCCGGTAAATCCCCCCAGACCACTGAGAATTGATAACAATATAACGTCCTTAGTATAAAGGAATAAGGATGCAGAAATTGCAAACAGCACAAAGAGTACTATAAGTACTATTTTTCTACCATAATGGTCTGCAAACATGGAAAGCAAGAAAGCAAGCACTGCGTTTATGATTATGGCTGTGCCCAATATGAGGCCTATCTGCAGAAAGGAATATCCAATGTAATGCAAATACAGACTCAGAAGAATATTCAGGAATCCGTAGCTGAAACTCAGGAGTACTCTTGCGGATATTATATTTATGAGGTTGGATTTTCCTTTCATTTTTATCTTTACTTTTCAAACATTAGGAGGTAATGTGTTTTGAGATCCTTTTCCCTTGTCAGATGGAAACCCATGACCTCAAAATCCCTTATCACATATTCCTTTGAGATTTTTAGCCATGATGGAGGCCCAAATGATGTGACCTCTGGTTTGAAATCCAAAATTGCAACCCTTTTCTTTGCTATTTTAGGTATATTTTTTAGGACAGATTCTTTACATGAATGTATTAAATCGTGATAAACGTTTGAAATGTATACAAGATCATATTGATCAGAATCATATTTGCATATATCCCCCTTTATGGTTTTGATTCCCATTGACTGAAGCTCATTAAAACTGCCATCGTAAGCATCGATTATAGTTACATCCCTTGTCCTTTGAAGTATTTCCTTTGTGAAGAAGCCATCTCCTCCACCAAGATCAATTACCTTTTCTCCTTCCTTTATTTCTAAAAAATCTATTATTTCTTTTGGATTCAGTAAATTAGCCCTTCTCATATGATGCATACCGTGATGCCACCCGCTTCCATGTGAATCGTTCATGGATTAGGTAATACATATATCCATAAATAAATTACGATTGTACTAAAAACCTTCTCTGTTCCGGAAGTAAAAATAGCCCGCACCTATGAGCAATATTAATAGTACTATAATGAAAACAATGGAATCGTCCATTTTTTCATCACCTTTTTAATACATTCATAATTATTTATATGTAAATTCTGAAATTCTTTTCAATTTAATTTCTGATGAATTTTCTTTGTCTATTCTGTGGTCAATTTTAATAATAGTATCCAGTCTCTTGACACCCATCTTTATTATTGAGTCCTCAGCTTCTTTGACGGCTTCAAAAATTTTGTCTATTGAGTCGGCTTCAATAACTGTACCCATGCTGTTGGGTGTAAATTTTATTCCCAGCTTTCTAAAAGTTCTCAGAGCTTCTATAACGTAATCACCGACAGATTCACCTTTACCTATCGGAGTAAATGTAACTTCTGCGATTATCATAATATAGGTATGAGAAATATGAATAAATCCTTAGTCATCTGCTTTTTATACTAATTTATATTGGAGAGATGTGTGCGATACCTCCCTGTTGATAGAAAGGCTGAAGAGGGATGATATTGAGTTGTGGAACCATTACCAGTATGCTGCCGTCTCCATTATAATCAGGGATGATGAGATATTGCTAGAGAAGAGGAACAGTGCACTTAACGATCCATGGGCTGGACAGTTTGCATTGCCTGGTGGGCATTATGAACAACTAGACGGCACTCTATATGATACTGCTATCAGAGAGACGTTTGAAGAAACGGGTATAAGACTCAATAGAGAGAATTTCATTGGATACTTCGGTCCATTCACCCCCAGAAACAAGAGCGATATGATGGTCATTGTTTACGTATTCTCCATTGAAAACAACCAGCCAATTAGTCTTATAAACTCAACGGAAACAGAATTTCTCGGATGGATTAAACTTTCCAGATTAATGAAAGCCAAAATAAAAGATGATGGTGGTTACTCCTTCATTATTGATGAAGGTACTGTATGGGGAATGACAGCCAGAATTCTTGATCTATTCCTGAGCATGTGTAAATTTGATGGGTCTCAATGAATGTTTAATTTATATTCCCATACAAAGTTCTTGGCAAATTATTAAATTGTGAGTATTATTTATGAGTATGAAGGATAAAAAGATAGTTATCACAGGTGTTGCGGGCTTTATAGGATCAAATATGGCAGAGAGCTTGGTTAAGGAAAATGAAGTTATAGGTGTTGATAATTTATCGTGGGGAAAGAGAGATAATATAAATTCCCTATTGGAAAATAAGAATTTCAAATTTGTCAAGGAGGACGTTAACAATACAGAAAGTTTAACCAAGATTATAAAGGGGACAGATTTAGTTGTTCATCTCAGCGCCAATCCTGATGTCAGGCTGGGATATGGCAATACAGATATTGATTTCAAAGAAAATGCGAAGGCAACATATTCGGTTCTTGAGGCTATGAGAATCTCAGATGTCAGGGAGCTCATATTTTCTTCTTCATCTACGGTATACGGCATTCCATCTGTTATGCCAACGCCTGAAAACTACGGACCTTTGAAACCTGTTTCACATTATGGGGCTTCCAAACTTGCTGCTGAAGGATTTATATTCAGTTACTCCAGTATGTACAATTTTAAATCAAGCATTTTCAGGTTTGCCAATGTTGTCGGGAGGAAAGGAACTCACGGTGTGATTTATGATTTCATAAATAAACTCAGGAAAAACAGTGGATTTTTGGAAGTATTGGGAGATGGGACTCAGTCAAAGTCTTATATTTACGTGGATGACTGCATAGATGCAATGACATTCCTGCACGGGAAGGATGATGGTTTATTCAATATAGGCACAGATGGAAGGACATCGGTACTTGATATAGCAAAATTTGTTATAGATAAGTATTCGCCTGGCGCAAAGATTAAACTTATGGGTGGACCCAATGGAGGTGGCTGGCCTGGAGATATAAAGATAATGTCACTCGATATCAGTAAGGCCAAGTCATATGGGTGGAATTACAAGTTGAACAGCGATGATGCTATAAGGAAAACTGTAGACGAGCTGGGAGCAAAAGCATGAACATCCCGACGTTCGTATCTTCACTCGATACGATAATTAATGGAGGGGTACCATCGGGTTCGTCCATACTCCTATTAGGGGAACCCGGAGCAGGAAATTATGAATTTGCTTTTACTTCTGCAGCAAAACTATCAAGGGCTATTGAGGGGATAATTCCCAGAGAACTCGAGAATAAAGATATAAACATACTGGATGGTATTATATACATCACTCTTTCCAAGCCGGCATCAGAGATAACCAGACAGCTTCAGCTCACGATGGAAGAAGACCTAGTAAAGGATTTGATAAGGAAGATAAGAATTATAGATTTCTCTTCCTTATATTATTCAAAGACTCAGATTCCTTATTCCTGGATTGGTGGGACACACCTCAGGGAAAAGGAAGATCTGATGACATCTCTCGTTTCTTCTCTTGAAAAGGAAGGAAAGGGAAAAATGATCATTCTTGACTCCATTACGGATATGATAACATCAAAAATATTTGATGATAAGATGATATTTGATCTTGCAAGAGGGATTTCAAGGGCAGTCAAGAAGTGGGATTCAGTGCTTTATGCTTTGATGACGGCTGATATAACAACAAAGGAGAATGAGAATATTCTTATGGACATATTTGATGGTACCATGGTATTCAGATGGAATACGAGCGACAGGTTCAGCAGGAGGAGGAGATTCATGTTCATCCCTAAATTCATAGGGGTGCTGCCAAGAATTGAACAGGAAAGGATAGAGAGGTTCGATACTGACTTTGATTATAAATCAGGTATGGTTGTTCTAAATACAACGAAGGTGAAATGATGGAACTTGTAGATTCTGGGATTGATGGGCTGAATATTATGCTGGGAGGCGGTATTCCTGTTGGAAGTTCTGTGCTTATCCTCGGGAGCTACGGAGCAGGAAAGACTACCCTTGGGATACATTTTACGTATGCAGGTCTGAAGAGAGGAGAAAGGGTGGCCTATTTTTCCCTCGAGGAGAGGAAAGAAAGCATAATGAAGGCGTCTGAACAGTATGGTATGGATCTGGAGCCATTCTTGGAGAAGAACCTGATAATGATGAATCCTGGAGCAGTTGAATTTGTGGAGATGCTTAAGCTCAAGGAGAATTTCAAGAGAAGCATTGAGGAGGAAAATGTTTCAAGAGTTGTAATAGATAGCATTTCTATCATGATGATGGCGGCAGATTCCGATGTGCTCAGGAGGAGTATAATAATGAACCTATCGGAATCACTTAAGGACCTTAATGTTACAAGTTTGCTGATTTCTGAAACTGATGTGGGTCAGCCTTACACAAGCAGGGAAAAATTTGCAGAATTTGTGGTGGATGGTGTTATTTCCCTGCAGCACATCTACAATGACAGAAATGGTGAGGAATCAAGTCTTGTCAGAATACTGAAAATGAGGTTTATGAATCATGATAGAAAAGCGAGGCCATATACTATTGGTGACAAGGGTATACAGATAATGGCGAAATCAGATATATTCATAAGCTGACTTCAGAACAGTCCAAATTCAATTTTTTTGCCTGTATTCCTTATCCAGTAATCTCCTATTTCCTTAGTGTTTAAAAGGTGCGTTCCTGCACATGCGCATATGTCCAGACCTTGAATTTCCACGATGGAGATTGTGTTTATGGACTTAGGTAATTTTTCGAGGTTACATCTCTTCAGGGTATCTGGATCCAGATCGCCCCTTGATAAATCATACCTTTTCAGGGGAAGGGCCTTTCTAGAAATCTCATATGCCTCTTCCGGTATTCTCTTTATCTCCTTATCAAGAACCACGTAACCATAACCGGGAAATACCTCAGATTCAACTGTCATCCCTCCCTCATTGAAAAAATAAGATGAAAGTCCGTGCTGAAGAGTATGCATCTTCATGATTTTATATCTCCTTTCCCAGTTGACGGTCAATTTACCCTTCTTTAAATCAACCTTGTCCATTGAGAGATGAATTACTTTACGTCCCTTCTTGACCACATTATAAATTCTTATTCTTTCCTCTCCTGATAAGATAAAACCTTTATCACCCGGTTGCCCACCTCCCTGGTAATGCATCATTGTCCTGTCAAGTATGTAGCCTCCGTTCTCATATCCTATGATGGATACTTCCGTTTCCCTGATATAGGAACCTTCTATACCCTTCAGGTAAAGAAGCTCGGTGGACTCATTCAATGAATGTTTCACCCTTCTTGTAATTCTCCTTAATTTCTTTAAGAATTACGTCTCTGTCCCTTCTGAGCTGGCTTTCATACCATTTTGCGACAACACTCAGGAGTATATTTTCAACATCTTCCAGCTTTGCCTCCTTGATGGGTGATTCGTACAGGATATACTGCGTGAAATACCTGTGCCAGCCCGTATATCTGTCATATTTCTCCCCTTCGGAGAACTCAAAAATCATGCTTATTTTTTCCTGGTCTTCCTTCTTGTAAATTATTTTGAGTGAATCTCCAAGTCTTTCAATTTCCTTTGCAGTATCCCTGAAAGCAATATTGTTCACATTCTCAAAAAAGAAGTCATTTCTCAATGTGAATTTATCTGGATAAGTTGAAAATTCCAGCCATTTATTGGGAGGAGGATCTATAGTGAAATGAATGTCCTGCTTGTTAAATCTGACCCAGGTAAGCCACAGATCGGTCAGAATTTTCTTGTTGAACTCCGCTTTTTTACCAGTGGTCATGGAGCTGTCCTTCATGACCTGTTTTTCCTTCTTTCCAAGTTCTTCCTCTAGTCTTGCAAACCAGTCTTTCTGTTCTTGATCTCCGGACATTTTTTATCATAAGAGTATTAAATATTAATTATTTAATCTTGTAGGTATCATCAGCCTTTTATTATTCATAATCTATCAAGATACCCTTTCACGATTTAAGAGTTAACTATAAATATAAGTTTCCATTTAATGAAATGTTTCATTTTATTCGTCAGATACGGAGTATTCCGTAATGAGCAGCGCGTAATGCCTGCATTGGAGTAGTTGTTTTTTTAATGGGGAATTTAGCTTTTTTTCCAATAAATTTTCATTGGGGAATCCTTGGGACTTCAAGAAGGCATGAGAACTCTCTGGCGTTTAAAATGAAATAAAAAAAGGTGAGAAACATGAGAGTAGAGAAAAAATTGTATAAAAACTTTTTGGGAGAGTTTGAGTATTGCCTGCAGTACCGGTTTTCTGGAAGAAAAATAAGCATACCATTGAGAAAGGAAGAAGCTATTGTGCTATTTGGCGAAATAGAGATGGATGAGAGGGATATGTGATGGAATCTTATTACCAGCTTATCCCCAGGGATTCTAGGCATCTGTCAAGAATGCTGTCTTTTTTGCTGTTAGGAAGGGAAACAGAACTGGCGATCAGAAACAATGGGTATATTTCCATAGTCCTGAGACAAAGCAATGAAGAAATTGTGAGGTACCTAAAAAATGAAATGAATACGGAGATAAGGCAGGTGAACTATTTTCCTGAGTTGAGGGAAAATGTATTCTTCTCGAACTACCCTAAATATTTTTTTAATTCTTTTTTTCCATTTATTTTAGAAACAGCACTGATGAGCCAGCTGGGAGATGTATGCTATATAAAGACTGAAAAATTCAGAAC
>JAGDXO010000042.1:18781-42411 GCA_023256615.1 Thermoplasmata archaeon | reverse complement strand
ACTCAGCAGGAAATGATGACATATATTGCGACGGGGGATCAGGATGGACTACTGGCCTTATAGGGAGGGTTTTCCCCTCCCACTAAATTCCGGAGTGATCCGCATACCGGAAGAATTTACAAGAAATCATACTCTTGTCCTCGGGAAGACTGGATCAGGAAAATCAAATTTTCTGGCTCACCTGATAGATATTTTTGAATCCTCTGGGAAAACAGTAATAGTATTTGACTCCCACGGAGAACTCTGGAAATTTAGAAGTGGAAGCTCATCCATAATATCACTTTCCCCTCTGCAGGAAGAAGGGACTGGATTCCTCAAATTCAATATGATGGGTGTTCTTCCCTACAGAAATACAACAGAGAGAATGATAAATGAAGATATGGTGATATTCACCCTGAAGGACATTTTCTCCAATGAGGAAATATTTTCACACGGTACGTGGGGACCAAGAATTGAGATGGTATTCACAGTTCTCCCAAGGCTTATGCTGAAATACAGCATTCTTCCAACACTTTCTGATATGATGGAATTGCTCCTCAATTATCTCAAAAGGAAGGATTTCGTCTCCTCTCTTGAAAAAGATGAAAAAATGCAGTTCTATTCACTCTTCAATCAGGGATATGACTTCATTTCCTCATCCGTAAACAAGATACTCCCGCTCTTATCTGGAGATATTTCAAAAAATGCCTTTTCGTCAAGGATGGACTACTATGATATATCAAAATTCAGGGGGACACTCTACATTGATCTTTCACCGGAACATTCCTCAATGGCAATTTCAAGGCCTTTTGCAACAATGTTGCTCTATAAAATATGGAATAATGTTCTTCTTGGAAGGATGAAAAATATAGTGCTGGTAATAGATGAATTCCAGACCTTTTCACCATCACTGACACAGAGAATAGTTAATGAAGGAAGAAAATTCGGCTTATGGCTTACTGCAGCTACACAGTCTTTCTCATCCATAAGTCCTGTAACCAGGGAAGCATTGAAAACCAATGTCCATAATTTCTTCCTCTTCCAGCTTTCTCCGGATGATGAGAAAACTATCAGAAATTTTACAAAAAATTTTATAAATCCCCCTTTCCACAGCTTCTATGCTATGGTACCGAGGAATAACAACCATTTTACTGGCTCTGCAAAAAAACATCATGAAACGAATGATTACAAAATTAACAGATGTTTTTACGATTTCAATAATTCTAACGAAATTCCTATACCTTCAGCAAATATTGACCCGTTCTATATGCACATACTTCTTGCCCATAATCTGATAAGTTTGACTGATGGTAAAATAATACCTACGGATGAATATGTTCGAAAAATGGGCTCAAGATCTTCCAGAGGGAGGGAATCTCTCTATCACAGGTATCTCATAACCTACTCCTATTTCTTCTTCAAAGATAGAGGATATGAAGTCTATGAAAATGTTGCTATAGACGGGAGGAAACCAGATCTGTTGCTTGTGAAGGAAGGTATTAGGATACCACTTGAATGCGAGTATTCCGATGTGGATAACAAGGGGAGAATAGAGGAAAAGAATTCTTTTTATGGTGAATTAATATTTGCAACTTTCAGGGGATTCGAACATAAACTTCCTAAAAACAGAAAAATACTACTTGTGCCACCTATTGGAGATACAAGTAGTGCAGAAATCATATCAGAACGTTATGACTGAGTAACCCTCTGATAAAAGAGCAGATATTCTCTGGCCAAAGGGTTCTTCATTTATACCAAGAAGCTTCAGATTCTCCTCTATTCCCATATTTTTTGCAAAATTGACACATGCAGAGTCTATAACTTTCCTATCAGCAAGTTTCTTTATTATCTCAGCCCTGTTTCCAGTGGCCTTGGCTGCGAAAGATTCACTTGGACCAAGGAATAATATTTTAAGTTCATCCACCCTCTTATTATCTGACAGGTTCATTGCCGTATTTATGGCAAGATCAAATCTCTGTGGAGCATCCTCACCACTTAATACAAGATATAATAATTTAGTCATACAAGTAAATTAAGTTATTATTTATTACTTTTTCTGTTGCAAAAAAATTTACTATTATACTCTATAACCCTCTATGGATATTTACATAGATGGAAATTATTCTAATATAAGATTTTCAGCTGCCCACTTTATTCCTGGAGAGTGGAAGTGCGATAGGATACACGGCCACGATTATGCAATATCGGCAAAAATAAGCGGTGAGCTTAACGGTGATTCATATTTTCTTGACTTCTCCAGCGCAAAATCCTCTCTCAAGGAAATAGCAGATTTTCTTGATCACAGGGTAATTATTCCCACCAGGAATAAGATAATGAAAATAGACGAAAAGGGCAATACTATTTCGGTAAAAGTACGCGATAAGGAATACTCCTTTCCATCATCAGAATGCAGACTGCTTCCCATCATGGATAGCACGGCTGAATGCCTCAGCAATTATATACTGGACAAATTCAGAAATTCTCTAAAGGGAAAATACAATGAGATTGACATAGAAGTGCATGAGGGGCCTGGTCAGTATGCAAGATCAACTTGGAAAGAATAAAGCTGTGAGCCTATTATCTGGTGGTCTGGACAGCTCTACCATGCTGGGCTATGTGCTGTCAAAAGGTTATGAAGTCACTGCGCTGTCATTTGACTATGGACAGAGACACAGCAGGGAACTTATTTCTGCAAAGAATATAGCCAAATATTATGGAGTGAGTCATAAGATTTTGAAACTTGATCTCAGGGCCATCGGTGGCAGTGCCCTCACATCTGATCTGGAAGTACCGGATGTAAATATAGAATCTATAGGAAAGGAGATTCCTGTTACATACGTGCCAGCAAGAAATACTATATTGCTTTCAATAGCCTTAGGACTTGCCGAAACAACAGGAGCAAGTAAAATTTTCATTGGTGCGAATGACATAGACTATTCAGGTTATCCAGACTGCAGGCCAGAATATTTTGACTCTATAAATGAGACTTTCAGGCTTGCGACAAAAGTAGGAGTAGAGGGCAATCCAATAAAGGTCGAGGCACCTTTTCTTAGATATTCAAAAGCTGATATAATAAAAGTAGCACACGAACTCAAAGTTCCTCTGGAAATGACCTGGTCTTGCTACAATGGAGGTGAAAAAGCCTGTGGTAGATGTGATTCCTGCAAACTTAGACTAAAGGGGTTCATGGAAGCGGGACTTGAAGATCCAGTTGAATATGAGCATTATCCGGATTTCTACGTTTCATATCTTAAAAGCAGAGGAAAAAGAATTTAGCAACGATTCATTACAGTAATGTGATAAAAGACCTTGAAATTAGTTCAATTGATGGTAAAAGATTCGCCCCCCTTGATTCTAGGCCCCAGGAAATTAGAATAGACCAGAATCTCACAATTCTTGATGTAAGGCGAGAATCAGATTTTTACAGGATTTTCTATAAATTCATTTCCACATTTTCCACACTTGGGAATATTACAATAGAAGGTTCCATATTATATTCTGGAGCAGATGATATAGAAATGAAATGGAAAAAGGATAAGAATCTTCCAGATGCCGCTGCCGCTGAAATCCAGGGTGCAATTTTTACATCATCAATAGTTGAAACGATTGTGATTGCCAGAGACCTTAGACTCCCTCCGCCTATACCTATGCCGAATATCCAGAAAAAGAAAGATATAATTGGATTCGGTTAATATTCACGCCACCTGTAACCGCACTTGGTGCATATGTAGAACCTTGTTTCAGGTTCATCGGCTGCCCTAGTCTGTGCAGTTTCCCAGTAAGCTCCAATATTCCCACATTTAGGACACTGAGCATTCTTATCAATAGGAAGATTCATCTCATCTTTTTTAACCACTATAAGTTCCTTCTTTTTACCCTTCTCTATTATGCTCTTCTTTTCCTCTTGCTTAATATCCATCTCATGACCGCATTTTCTGCATACCCATTTCCCATTTTTGGGAAACATCATGGACCCGCACTTCGGACAAAACACAATAACCTAAAGTTAATTTTCATTAATACATTTTCCTCTAATGATACCTTTCAAGAAAGTTCCTTCAAAGGATGCTGAAAAATATATACAAATGCTCAAGGACAATGGAGAACTGATCAGAGGTTATAGAATTAAGAGAGAAGGCGATTATGTTCTTATTCCTTGTACAAGCGGGGATGAATTAGGAGATTTCGAAAGTACAGTAATCAGGCGAATGGAACAGGTTGGCAGTTATGAAAGGATAGCAGATTTCTATGTGGTAAAGGAGAGAGAAGGGTGGGAGAGAATAGCTGATGAAATAATCAGGAAACAGAATCCCAGGGCAATATTCCTTGACAGAGGGGTAGTCGGTAATGAAAGAAAAAGGAATGTAACTAGGATTTATGGAACCGGTCCTCCAGAGGGCATACACAGGGAGAATGGAATAAGGCTGCTTGTTAATATAGAAAAGGCTTATTTTTCACCCAGGCTTGGAGGAATAAGGGAGAGACTTCTTTCCAATGTTCTTGAATATAAACATGAAAAAGTCGTAGATATGTATGCGGGAATAGGCCCAATATCTATAATTCTCTTAAAGAGAGGAGTGAAGACATTTTCCTTTGATATAAATCCCTTCGCCGTAGAATTGCTTAAGCATAATTTTGAACTGAATAGAGTAAAAGGAAATTATGCAGTAACTGATAGCAATGCTATATCATCCTGTTTCACTAAAGCAGATCAGATAATAATGAATAATCCGACTCAACCCCCCGATATTTCATTTAATATTATAGGTGCATTTTCTTCTAATACACTTATCCATTATTTTCTTATTGATAAAAAGGAGTCATCATTGAATTTCAATAAAGTGGAGATTATCGAGAGGAGAGAGGTGCATGGTTATTCTCCTTCTTCTTCCCTATTTTATTACCTCCTAAGGAAAATATAAAAAATTAATTCCAATGAATTAATCAGGTATAGATCATGCCAAGACAGGGAGTAATGGATTCAATCTTTAATTCTATCAGGGAAAGATATGAAGAAAATATGCTTGAAAGCATAAAGAAATCTAAGCTCCCGACTCACGTTGCTGTTATAATGGACGGTAACAGAAGATTCGCGCGGGAACTCAAGATGTCAGCTAACGAAGGGCATGAGATGGGTAAGAAAAAACTGGAAGAATTTTTGGACTGGTGTTTCGATATAGGGATAAAGATTGTGACTGTCTATGCTTTTTCTACTGAGAATTTCTCACGTGATTCTGATGAGATTGAATATTTGATGAACCTGTATGCTAACAGTTTCAATAATATAATTAAGGATGAAAGGGTAATAAGGAATAAGATAAAAATACGGATGATTGGAAAAATAGACCTCCTGCCGGACTATGTCAGGGAAGCTGCCAAAAGAGCTGAGGAATTTACCAAGGATTATGATAATTTTCTGCTGAATGTTGCCATAGCTTATGGTGGAAGGGAAGAGATCCTTGATGCTATTAGAAAGATGGCATCTGATGTTAAAAATGGAAAAATTGAGCCCGAAGATATTGATGATAGCATAATGCATAAATATCTCTATACTGGAGAGATTCAGGATCCTGATTTAATTATAAGGACGTCGGGAGAAGAGAGGATCAGCAACTTCCTTCTCTGGCAGTCAGCATATTCCGAGCTTTATTTCATGGATGTATACTGGCCTGAAATGACAAGACTTGATCTGTTAAAGGCCATCAGAGATTATCAGAGAAGGAACAGGAGGTTTGGAAAATAATGCCCCTTGTGGGTTTCGATGATACTGACTCATCAAGGGAGATGTGCACCACTTACCTTACAGTAGAAATACTCAAGGAGACAAATCTTGATCTCATTGGTTACCCCAACCTTGTGAGACTCAACCCGAATATACCTTTAAAAACAAGAGGAAATGCGGCTATTTCTATATTGCTAGGGAGGGGCTCAGGAAAGAGAAAGGAAATAGGGAGAATCTATGATGAACCTGTATTCTCATTCGAAAGCTACAGTGAAGAGGAAATTGATATTGATATCATGAGGATAATTGAGAGATTTGCCCCGAAGGAGGAGAAAACAAACCCTGCTCTCATTATCACCAAGGAAAGGGAATCAGAAAAATTTTATTGGGAAGCTGTCAGAAATTTTGTTGATTTTAATGATGTAAAGCATAGAATTGGTGGAATGGTGAGAACTATAAATGGGGATTATGGAATTGTAGGAGCAAATGCCGCAATTTCCTGGCCCGGGCATAATTATACATATGAATTGATATCATATCTTGAAATGGAAAGATGGAATGGGGAACATTACGTCAGTGATGAGGGCTCAATGGCTATAGAGAAGGAGATTCCAGAGACATTTGACAATTATGACTTCAAAAACAGATATAATGCCATAAGACCAACCACCAAGACCCCCGTTTTATTCGGGATAAGGAGCATTAACACCGATTCCTTATTTTCCGCTCTAAAAAAAATTGATAGTGAACCTTATTTCTCTTTCATAATTTTTAAAACAAATCAGGGTACTGATGATCATCTTGAAGAGAGGACAATTGAATCGTCAAAACTTTACCAATCTTCAATAATAAAAGGCCGTATAATATCTGAACCAGTCATGAACAGGGGAGGTGTTGCCTCATTTGAAATGTCCGATGGGACGGGAACAATCAAGGCAGTTGCCATGGAACCTACCAAGGAATTCAGAAGCACTGTAATGAGACTTAGAAAGGGCGATGAGTTGAGAGTTTATGGAGGCATCACAAAACCTGGATTCATAAACATTGAAAAATTTCAGCTCCTCAAGAAATCAACGATTATTGAAATCAATCCACCATTATGCCCAAATTGCGGTTCCCGGATGGAGAGCGCAGGGCGGGGAAAGGGTTACAGATGCAGGAAATGCGGTTCGAAGGGCGAAGGTATAACCACAGAAGAGAGAAGGGATATAGAAACCGGATATTATGAAGTCCCAATAATTGCAAGGAGACACCTTGCCAGACCTTTGAAACTCGGGGTGATCAAATGATTTGCATATCTGGAACCCCAGGAACTGGAAAATCATCTGTCCTTTCGGCACTTAGCAAAATGGGATACAAATGTTCAGAATTGAGTGAATTATCTTCAGTATGTGTGGTAGGAATAGAGGATGGAGAGAAAATGATCGATGTCAATTGCCTTAAAAAAATTGATTTTGATGGAGTTGTGGCTGGGCATCTTTCACATTATATGAGGTGCGACGCTGTTATTATACTCAGAAGTCACCTGAAAGATCTGGAGAACAGGCTTAAGTTAAGGGGTTACAGTAAAGAGAAAATAATGGATAATGTGGAGGCAGAAGCAATAGATCTGATAGGATACGAAGCTGAGGAAATGCATCCGGGCAAAGTATCAGAAATTCTCAATGAAAATCTGGATGAAACGATTTACAAGGTTTTGCAAATAATTGATAACAAGAAAAGTTATGATGATAAGATAGATCTGTCTGAGGAGATAATGCTATGGTATTAGATAAGGGAAGATCAAAGGCATCCGTACTTATAAATCCAGTTGCCTCCAGGCTTGGTTTTTTGGATCCTAATATTATAACTGCGTTATCTCTGGTATTGTCATTTATATTTGCATTACTATTCTACCTGAGGTTCCTTCTGTTTTCGTTTGTGGTTTTATTGGTTTCGGCATATCTTGATGCACTGGATGGCGCTGTTGCAAGAATATTCAACAAAACAAGCCTCAAGGGTGATTTTCTTGATCACCTATTTGATAGGTATGTTGATCTCATAATATTGTTAGCTATGGCCATAAGTTTCTACGGAAATATTTATTTCGGAACCATTGCCATAGCGGGAACATTCCTTACAAGCTATGTTGGAACACAGGCACAGGCAATAGGTTTGAAGAGGCTTTACGGAGGTTTCCCGGGCAGAGCAGACAGACTGGTAATAATAATGATAGCGATCCTGGTGCAGATTTTTACTGGAAAAATATACGGATTCTACATTACGGCCTGGGTCTTACTCTTTCTTGGGATTGCTGGAATTATCAACTCTGTTTACAGGTCTGCTGTTGTCTACCGATCTATTTCTTGAATTCTTTATCTTATAATATTGGAGAGGATGGTTAATTTTTCCTGTTCTGCATAGATCGTCCGTTTCCCTGTAACATAATCCAAGTGATCCCAGAGTTTGACATGACGGTACGCTGTACTCTCTCCCCCTACCTGTCCCAGTTATATGCTCAACCTGATATTTCGTCATTTTCTCCATATAATCTGGTACTTCTCCAAAATATTTTATTATCTCTTCATTTGGGAGACCTATCCTGTGAAGGAATGTCACGAGGAAGAATCTCGCAGGATGGGAAACATTGGCTCCCTTCTCCATCTGTGAAATTATCATGGAAAGGCAAGGTGGGAAAGCTTTCTTGTTGAGAGGCCCAAGATTAGCCCTTTCTTGTTTTATCTGTTCCCCCCTTATTATTATAGGATTGGCGTATTTTTTCAAAATATTGGAAACTTCCTCTGGTAATTCTGATGGTTCATTAACTTCCTTCATATATTTTCTGTAAAATGCCTCCCTCAGGATTTTCGAAGTAATTTCTCTACTTGCTATAACATTCCCATTATCCATTTCCTGATTACATAATTTTAATTCTTTGTCATTGAAAACAACTGCATTTCTCAGGAAAGACGGTATAGGAATATGGAAGCTTGCATTTTTAAGGTCCATGCTGATTCCTAGCTCCTTCCCTATCCTTATTATTACTCTATCTTCATTTTCCTTAGTTAGATTTTCATAGAGTGCATTTCTTTCCTTTATTGCATATTTTGCAGATACAAAATAATCTCTTATATATGTCAGCAAAATTTTAGCAAGAATATATTTCTTTACTCTTTTTTCTGTTTCATAGTTTAATCTAACGTCTTTTGAATCAACCAGAGATAGAATGTCCCTTGATACTTCATTCAGGTAGTCTTCATTCTCCTCAAGGAAATCTTCAAGTGATTTATTCTCACTGAAGAATTCCCTCAATCCCTCCTTTAGGAAAGGATATTTTGATAGTAGATCCTCATTCATATTATTTGTAGTTCTTTTGGCGCTGTTGTCAGAACTTCACAACCATCCTTCTTCACGACTACATCGTCTTCTATCCTGACCCCTCCCTTTCCGGTAAGATATATTCCAGGCTCCACTGTGACGACCATGTTTTCCTTCAGGAAAAAGTCATAACTTGGGGAAAGGGCAGGGTGATCGTGGACATTAAGACCGACTCCATGTCCAAGACTATGGATAAATCTACCAGAAAATCTTGATGAATCTATAATTTTTCTTGCTTCCCTGTCAACTTCCTTCCCATTTTTGCCCTCTGATACCGCTTTAATACCTGCCAGCTGTGCCTGGAGTACTGTCTGGTATACATCCATCATTTCCTTGTCGGGCTTTCCAAAGAAAAATGTTCTTGTCATATCTGAGCAATATCTTTCATATCTGGCTCCAAAATCTATGAGGACAACATCGCCCTTCTTAAGTTTCCTGACTCCTCCTGTGAAATGCGGTTCAGCCGTATCCGGCCCGAATGCGGCAATCGTGTCAAAACTGGGGGATGAAGCTCCCCTTTTCATCATCTCATAATTTACAAGGGCTGCCAGTTCATTCTCGGTCATTCCTTCTTTCAATTTTTCAGGTATTACCTCTGCAACCTCTGATACTATTTTTGCAGCCTCTCTGATTTTACCAATTTCTCTCTCTGTTTTTATCTGCCTGAGATTCATTATTGATTCCCCGACATCAATGAATTCTTTATCAGGCAGTATCTCCTTAAGATTAAGAAAATCCTTGTAAGTCAATCCTGAATAGTTGAGACCTATAAATGTCATATCTTCTGTCAGTTCCTTGAGTATTGTGTTCTTGTCCTTATTTGACGAGAAAACCATGACATCAAGATCCTCAGATCTTGCAGTCTGTTCCTCCAGCTGGCTTGTTATAACTTTAAGATTCTTCCTTGTAAGGAATACGTAGGAACCCTCGAATAGTCCTCTGGTAAGTTGAGTAAAATAAAAGAAAGATGAGTCCACAGTGGCCTCCCCGCCATTGAAAATTAATATACCTTCAACATTCTGGTTCATGTCAAATAATTTTTCAGCATTCATAATACAATAGTTACTATGACTTAATTTATTTTTCTTTGTCTACTCTCTGAATGTAACTACAAGTATTTCATTCAAATCTGGATTTATCTTGTTCCCAATCTCAAATTTTGAGAATGAGAATATCTCTTCCTTTCCATCTTTATACCATGGTGAAGATCTAATATTTTCTACAGTTGTCAATGGATCATACTTTATCTTTGAATATGATGCTCCCACTGCGTCCCTTCCAAGAAAAAGTTCACTCTTCTGAACATAAGCCCAATGTATTAGGTAAATTATGTGCTCCCTTATTTCCATGAGCTTGAGGAAAGAATAATATGGAAATTTCTTCATCTCATCATCATAAAGAATAAGTTTAGAATGCCTTCTTTCCATTCTCTCCACAATTCCTTTGCTTGATGTTATTCTTTCTGAAAATTCCTCCCCCATAGGATAAATCATTATCAGAAAGTTATTCACTGAATTTATCAACATATTCTCATCCTGACCGGTCATTTCGGGCAAAAAACATAGGAAAAGTTCTTTCTCAGGATAAGAGAAATAATTCAAAGTATCCTTCTGTACGATTTCGTTTGCTTTGGGTCCTATGGGTTTTAACACGTAACCATCATTCCTAGTATCCTTAAATTATTTCCTATTGGTATTTGATTCCTTTGCCTTTCAGGTATTCCTTGATACTTTCCCCATCTTCTTTATTGAAAACAAGAAGTCCCATTCCATGTAGCTCCTTTTCAAGATATTCCATAATTCCTGAAATTTCTGTAATCGGTCTCAGCCCTTCCTGATCAAGAATATTTATCACTTCTTTCTTGTATGGGGATCTGAAATATTTATATGTGACCAGTATCTCCTTCAAATCTTCAACAATATCATCAAAATATTTATCATCAACATCTACGGTCAGGCCTGAAGGTAACTTCCTGAATTTCAACATCTCATATACCTTGAAAGTCTCCATATTATTTTTCAATTCCCCTATGAAGTCACAATCATTCCATTCAATAAATTCATCAAGGGGTGGTGAAATAATTTCTAGCGCATCATTTGCAAGCACCGATGCAACAAGTGATGTTCTGTGCCTGTACACACTTCTATACATAAGCATCCTCGCTACCATCAGACCTTCCATCGCAGGCAGTCCCTTTTCCATCACACAGAAATTTCCATTATCTATGGCTATTGTATTCAATAGCCTTGAACTGTCTACCATTCCTAGGGCAACTCCAGTATAGTATGAATCTCTCGCAAGATAATCTATTTGATCCATATCTCCATTTCCAGATATTAACCTGCTCAGGATCCCCTCTTTTCCAAGTAGTATACCTATAATTTTTTCCCTTTCGCCTCCAAGTATTTCAGCTATCTGACCGCTCCCAATTTTCCCTGATATTATGTCAATGGATAACTTCAGATGATCCTTTTTAAATAATTTGATCATTGCATCTTCGAGTGTATGGGAGAATGGACCGTGTCCTATATCGTGCAACAAACCTGCAAGAGAGACAGCCTTTATTTCTTCATCAGTCAGCTCAATATTCCTAGCTGCTTCCCTCGCGAGATAATGGGTTCCCAGAGAATGTTCAAACCTTGAATGAGTGGCCCCTGGAAAGACAAGATAAGAAAAACCCAGCTGTTTTACAGAGTTTAACTTCTGGAATTCCCTTGTTGATATTATATCTGATATATCATCATCTAGCTTAATGCTTCCATAAATAGCATCGTGAATTATTTTTTGTTTCTTCAACATATATGCAATTTATATTTATATTTAAACTTAAAGCCGGGCCACCGGCATCGAAGGACAATCATTCAGGCACTTCCCCCCCTCGGCCCTCAGCTCCGTTCCCCCTTCAGCATCCAAAGTCCACGTAACCGTTGCTCCCTTCCGGTCCTGGCGGATTCCCGTGATAAGCCATATGACATTTCCCTCCGGAAATATCACATGGTACTCGGATCCGAAGGGACAGAACCTCATCGGATCTCAGGGGCATGTCTGATGACAGTTGCCTCCTCTACCGGCTGTCGCCCCCGCGTATAGACGGTTTCGGGTGGTAGGAGACGCCTATCCTCCCGGCCAGCCCGGCAAAACACCTATATATTTTTCAAGAAAAACTTATCGCTAAAAAATCACATTATATAATCTGTACTTTCGGAGTCAAAATTTCCTACAATTTCAATTCTTTGATCTGAATGATACGGATATGACACTATGAAAGGAAATATTTCCCAGGGACCTTTCTCTGACAGTTCATATTCCAGACTTTCTTTTCCGTCTTCCTTCTCAATTATTTTACTCGTAATTTTTCTTGTTAACATCTCATCTTCATAACCGAGGGAATGAATGTATTCGTGTGTTAACAACACCTTTATTAGGGCTTCTTTCTCATTATGAGTCCTCCCCCAGGCATCCATGGCTGAAATAATGTTTCCATTAAGCACTATATAATTACCTCCAGAGACCCAATATGCACCAACTCTTGGATCAAAATATGAAATTGCCAGACCAATAGGCCGATCATTTTTAATGTATTTTCTTACTATTCTCTTCACCTCTTTTAATATATTATCATAATTAAGTTTCATAAAATAACTTATAAAAATCAAGATAAATCTTTTTCCTATTGATCCTTACTACAAGATTTAAGGATAAAACCAGTTCATTCTCTCCACCTGATAAACTTCCTTCCCAAAAAGAGAAATGCCAGCGTTTCTAAAATTAAGATGTATACCATATCCCATATGATAGGTTCCAGGCCCAGTACACCCTGAAGAAGCACTGCGGCAGGTGTTACAGGTGAAATGGAAAGTATGTAGAGAATCCATTTTGGAAGAAATGTATACGGGTAAAATGTCGGCGGTAAAACTGTCATAACTATTGACAGTACTGCAGTTATTCCCCATACATTTCTTATGTGTTTTAGAACTCCTGCAATTATGAATGCTATATTTGATACGGATACTGTGACAGCAATGAGAATAAGTATTATTGGTAAAATAGAGCCAAAGGTGAAAATTTTGAAATAAATCCCGAGAATTGCATATAATATAATTCCTGGCAGAGAAAAAACTAGGTAACTGAGAGTCAATCCCATCATGTAATCGTCCGGAGTAATTCGGGTAGGAACAAACAGATCCTGTATTTTTATTTGCAATCTGAAAAACGCTGCATCTGCTGCCCCATTTATGCAGTTAGAGGCTATAATGGACACAAAACCGCCTATTAGTGCATAACTTATCAGTGCTCCATGAGATAAAATTGTAACCATAAAAAGCAGGGTCAAAGGTAATGATAGTGAGGCAATTAGGTATGAAGGCCCTCTCTTTATTATATAGAAACCGTAATACCACGCGAAGTATGAAATGTACTTAAGATTCAAGCGATACACCCTTTGAAAGGAATAGGTCATCCAGATTGATATTTTTTATATCGTAACCCATCTGAAGGAATTTATCCACATCACTCTTCCCAATGTATTTTATTGCTATATTCCCTACCATAATATCGTAAACCGTACCGCCCATTTTTTCAGCCCTCATCATATTTTCATAACTTTTAAGTAATTCCTGGATAGTGCCATATGATACAGCTTTCCCGGAATCCATCACACATACTGTGTCAGAAAGCTCCTGAGCCTCCTCCATGTAATGAGTTGTGAGAATCACCTTCGATTTCAATCTCTTTACAGCAGACCAGACTTCCATTCTCGAAAGTGGATCTAGTCCTGTTGTTGGTTCATCAAGAAAAATAACTTCTGAATTAGATGCAAGAGCCATTGCAACAAATACCTTGCGCTTCATGCCTCCGGAGAGAGTGTCTGATGGTGAATTTCTGAAATTATCCATATCGAGTTCTTCAAGTGCTTCCCTCGCCGCTTTGGATGCCTGCTGCGCTGAGAAACCCTTGGCAATCAAATAGAGCTTCACCTGCTCCATTGGGGATAGAATCCCAATTGGCTGGGCTTCCTGAGGGATGCTGCTTATGATTTCCCTCACTTTCCTTGTATCTTTCATTATATCATAGCCCTCTATTGTTGCTCTCCCCTCTGAAGGACTGAGCTGAGTCGACAGTATCCTAATAAGTGTGGTTTTCCCGGCGCCATTTCTTCCTATTATAGTGGTAACTCTCCTGTCTATGTTTAAATCTATACCTTTCAGTGCATAAAAATTTCTTGAATACCTCTTCTTCAAACCTTCAATTTCTATCATATCACGCTTTCAATCTTATATTGGGATCTTCCTTATAAGTGCCGATGCTTATCATTGTTTCTATATTTTTTATTCCCTTTATTGATCCGATCTTTTCAATTTCGAATTCCTTTAGTTCTGAATTGTCCTTTACCTTTACCTTGAGAAGTATATCATTGTCTCCTGTTACGTGGTGTATGTCCATGACTTCATCAAGTCTTGAAAGTTCCTTTGCTATCCTGTCCAGTTCTTTAATATCATTTATTGATAGCTTTATGTATGCGGTAACCTTATAATCTATTTTTTCGTAATCTATTATAGGGACTATTTTTCTTATTATTTCCCTGTCCTTTAATCTCTTGACCCTCTGGAAAATAGTGGTTGCTGGAGATTTAACTTTTTTGGAAATTTCAGAATATCCTAATGTGGCATCTTCCTTCAGCACATTTAGAATTTTTATGTCCAATGAATCGTATTTCGCTCTCATTGATTATTATTTTCAGAAAGTATTTAGAAATTTTGTATGGCTCATAGCATAAGACAAATTTTTATGATTCAAATTCATAACTGAAGCGGTATAAATGGAATTATCGGCTTCAATCCTATCTGCAGACCTTCTGAATCTTGAGAGAGATATTTCCCAGGTACTTGAGATGGGTGTTAAATGGATACATCTTGATGTAATGGACGGACATTTTGTCCCGAATCTTACTTTTGGTATACCTCTGGGTCAGGCCATAGTCAGTAAATTTAAAGTAAATATAGAATCCCACCTGATGGTAGATAATCCAGATAAATTTCTAGATAAATATTGCTCATTTTCCAAAATTCTGACTTTTCATTACGAAGCACCAGTCCAGACAAACAGAACAATAAAGGATATTGAGGGGTTTGGCGTAATTCCTGGACTTTCAATAAAACCAGGAACACATCCTTCAACTATTGAAAAATTTCTTCCTGAAGTGGGATTTGTTCTCGTAATGACCGTAGAACCGGGATTTTCCGGCCAGAAACTCATTGAGGACTCACTGTATAAAGTTAAATTGTTAAGAGATTATAGAGAAAAGGAGAGCCTGAGTTTTCTTATAGGGGTAGATGGAGGAATTAACAGAGAGAACATTGGGAAAGTTGCAGCTACGGGACCTGATATGATTATAAGTGCTTCCAGTATCTTCAATGGAGATATAAGGGAAAATATTAATCATCTTAAAAGTGCTATAAGTGTGGTAACAAATGGACAATGAGGTCATTGAAAAGGCTCTGGAGCTTGAGGATCAAGGAGAGCTTCAGGAGTGCATTAAATTCCTTGATGAGAATCTTAAGAATATACAGGACGATCTTATCAGATCAGACGCCCTTAGACTGCTATCAGAATGTCATCTGTATAAGGAAAATCCTGATCTGGAATTATCAAGAAAATTAGCTGAGGAGTCTTTGAGAATAGCAAATGATAAGAAAGATGAAAAGAGAACAGGTGAAAGCTATCTTCTACTCTCCCAGATATTGAACCAGATGGAAGATGAAAAGGCTGAGGAATTTGGTAGGAAGGCTATGGATATTTTCCAGAAAATAAATGATAAGGAGAACCTCATTTATTCAATGATATCTTTGGCTACAATAATTAAGGATTTCAGTGAGGCGTCCAAACTTTTTGAAAAGAGTCTCAAGGAAAGCGAGAATTCAAATGATCTAGATATGATGGCACAGGCAGCAGTTAATTATGCCTATCTTCTATTGGAGGAGAAAGGGGGCGATGAGCCATTGAAGGTTCTTGACAGGGCTATAGATAAAATAATAAAACAGGGAGCCCAGTTGAAAAGGAAGAATGAAAGGATTGAATTCGTCAATAATTATTCGGAGATTTTCGACGCGGCATCAGATATAGCTATGGAACTTGACCAGTATGATCTTGCAACAAAGTACGCTTCATATCTTAACAAAGATCCACAGGAAGGAAAGAAATAATCACTGAATTTTATTTAAAAATTTATCTATATTGAGCCCCTTTGTTTTCGCCAGCACCAGAACGGCAACCTGAGAGCTTATGAGAGGATTTTTTTCCTTTATTCTGTTAATTTCCATCAGAACTTCCTTCTTGCTCATTTTCAGATTTTCAATTATGTAGTTTATTGCCTCGATGAATATATCCTCCTCACTTATCTGATCCTTCAAAGAACTGAAATCTGGTCTGTAATCTATCGGAAGGTCTATTGATGAAAGTGAGCAGGTAATTGTGTAAACTTCATTTTCATATTTCAGGCACTTTTGCTCCAGTGCAATATTTATGAATTCCTTCGTCTGATCCGGTGTGAAAAATCTTGATCTTATAGATAGCATATTAATGATTTCTGATTCTTTGAATTCCCATTTTCCTGTTGCCCTTCTCAGGTAAAGTAAAATTTTTTTAATTTCTTCTACCATTGTATTCACCTATATCCAGTATAATATCGCATTCACTGCATTTCTCATTCCTGGTAAAAATCTTAATTGTAGTATTTTCAACGTAAGAATCTGAATAAATGTATCTTCCGCCTTCCGACATAAACCTTTCCATTTTCTCTCTATTTCCTCTGTAATAGAATATTATATTTTCTGTAATGAATAGAGAGTCCAGCATTTTTTTAATATCCATTTTTTCAGATATTGTAACCATATTTGCTCCCATCGTAATAGCATCTGCGACATCATCCCTGTGTTTGAACTCCCCATCAATGTAAAGTTCATACTGCCCAGCCAGATCATCGTATATATTGATATTCATCTCTTTCCCTGCTTTGGCATCGTTATCTATAACCCATAAAGGCCCTGAAGAATATCTTTCCAGTTCTTCTAATTCTCTAATTCTTCTCTTCAGTATGTTTATGGCAGGAATTATCATTTGCGATCAGCCTCTTGAATAATTATTGGAAAAGAGGTAGTATTTATATTAATTATTCCCTGCTGACTGAAAGTGAATACGTAGTCCGTTTCATTGGTGCTTATTGTTCCCAGACCGAATGATGGATACATAAGGAATTCGTGATATGCAACCATATCTGTAGAATTACCATTATCAGTCCATTCTGTAAGGGAATTTGGATATTTGACAAAGAATCCACGCCCAAGATCCTGTCCCCCAACTTCAACCGTTAAATCTATGTTTACAAATTCTCCAGAACCATTAAGTAAAGGCACATATGTTTGTATCCAGGCGTGCTGTCCTATTGATATCCCTCCTCCCTGTTGCTGTATTAAGAGACCGTATTGAGTCCAGGAAGGAATTCCAATGCTCCTGCTCATAGATTCGAAAAGATAGGATAATTCTTCACAGTCCCCTATTCTGTCATTATAAACCTGCTCTGCAGTCAGTGGAATGTTACCAAGATTATAAGTTATGTTGTACTTGAAATTCTGAACTATAAAATTGTAAATGGCCCTTAATTTTGAGGCAACAGTGGTATCATTTTTTGTTATGTTAATTGTCATATTCCTGAAATAAGATGGATCTATGACCTCATAGCTTTTATTTGATCCTGTTGTGTTGAAATATTCTGCGTGATCATATTCTTGCTTCAGGTATGACGGTATCTGGGAAACGTTGCCTGACTCCGGTACTATATCCTGCCAATTTTGACCGTATGTTTTGAAATTATAGGTAAAATTTGCATATGCTTGTCCTGGATAAATTTTCATAGTTATGAATTCCCTGCCGTTTTTATTGGATAAGGTTTCTTCCATATTGCTTGAATGTACTATCCTAACATTACCATTCTGCAGTGATGAATTCTGCGGGATGGTAATGTAGAAGAAATAATAACCTTGACCATTGGACGGTGTTGAGAAGGTAAAATTTCTGGCGAATGACATGTTTATGCTCTGCGGTATGTAATACTGTTGGAATGGGTTTGATATCTGATTTGAATTGTAGTTATCCATTACCCAGTATATTGCCGTCAGCGAAAGTAAAATAACCACCACGACAGTAACTAATGCCCTACCGGATTTCATTTTAGTCCTCCATTATTTTTCTGTGGAATATAAATATATATAGCAAACCTGCGAATAATATTTCCGGAATTATTATAGTGAGCGAATACTCCCCAAACAGATACTCAAAAAATATGGATGAAGAGAAGAGCATCTGTATGAGAAATGCTCCATTATAATATAACATTATTCTTCCCTTTCTGATTCCAGTCGCAAGCAGTACAGATGACATTATTCCTGTAATGAATGCAAATAATGTAATCAGTCCAATATACACGTAGTTTAAGAATGATGGTGATGTAACTATTGCTATGATAAATGAAATTGGCAAAGCATAGGCACTGCCAAGGGAAGTTGATAGGGGTATAAGGTCTTCTCTCGCCTTATATTTTCCAGAGAGAATTGATAATTGTGATCCCGAGGCCACTAGAGGCAGTAGGAGGAGGATGGCAAACAGCATCAGGTCTATATATCTATATAAGGAGAAATAAGCGTATATGAATAAAATGGAGTATAGAACGCCCATCAGAATCCCGAAGAACAAAAATCTTGCATATTTACCTTCGTCTACTTTCCTGTCAACCCTGCTCCAGTTTGCATAAAAGAGCAGCGTAAATAATATCAGGGGAATCAATGATGAAACATAGAAATTCATGTGAAGGATAATAAGATAAATGGTAATTATAGTTTCGAAAAAATGAAGATGGCCATAGCTGTTAGAAAAGATTTGGATATGGGTAAGGGGAAGATTGCTGCACAGGTATCACATGCAGCTGTAGAATGTGCTCTCAGGAAAAGTCAAAAAGTAGAAGACTGGATAAGAGATGGACAGAAAAAGGTTGTCGTGTGGGTTAAGGATGAGGATTCACTTCTCTCCCTTATTCAGAAGGGAAGGTCAATGGGCATAAGCGTCTGCCCCATAAGGGATGCAGGGAGGACACAGGTTGAACCTGATACTTTGACATGTGCCGCCTTCGGACCAGATGAAGATTCAGTGATAGATAAGATAACCGGTGATCTTAAATTACTTTAATAATAAAATAATAAAAAATGTATATATATTCAATTAGATTGGTCCTGTATGGATACTCAGATGAATGTTAACGCCTCAGTTCCACCGTTCATGGAACCTCCTGAAAAGGAGACGATAAAAAGCATGGTGAATATAGCAGCCATAATTGCTCTGGTAATTGGTATTCTGGAATTGATAATGGCAATATTCACATTTGGGATTACTATAATTTTCGCAATATTTTCATTGCTTGTTTACTACGAAAGCAAGCAGATAATAAAATTGCTGGATCAAAGACAGTACAGCCAGGCGAAGAGCAAAACACTGGTCTGGATGATAGTGGGATTCATTTTCTCATTCATCGTTGTCGGGATTCTTCTGCTGGTGGCTTATCTGAAATTTGATGACCTGATCAGCAAAAGTCAGTTTCAGATGACAGCTGGAATGCACTGATTCATTCCAGCCAGTCAGTCCCAACAGACCTGAATCCTATTTTTGGTATGTAGAGGATTACCCTTTTATGGGAATTCTTTAGAACCATCTTGTATATTCTATCTATTTCATTCCTGTCTATTCCTTCAATATTACATTCCTCGGGCTTTTTCAAATACTCCAGGCATTCAAGGATTTGATCAAGCTTTGAATAATTTATACCAAGCTCCTCCTCATCAGTTTGCCCTTCCCAGAGATTGGCCGATGGTTTTTTATCTATCAACCATTCTGGGAAATCCAGCTCTTTTGCAAGCTGGTAGACCTGTGTTTTGTAAAGGTCTCCAATGGGCTGGAAATCAGTTCCTCCGTCTCCAAATTTGGTGAAATAACCTGTCAGCAGTTCACTCTTGTTTGATGTACCGGCGACGAGTCCATTGAATTTATTGGCCATTTCATAAAGAAAGGTCATCCTTATCCTTGCCATCACATTTCCAATGCTTTTCAGGTCGTCTGAATACTTCCTGAAAAAATTCACGGCCTCTTCTATATCTACTGTCTCATAATTCAAGCCCATGAAATCACATATCCTCTTCACATCTGAATTTTCTTTTCCCACAGGTAGAGAATAAAGGTGTATTTTCTCCTTCCTGACATTTCTCTTGAGCAGGAATGCAACCAGGGCTGAATCTATGCCACCGGATATACCGAGTATTACGTCTTTGTCACTTACAAATTCCCTTATGAATGTGTCCAAAACGTCAAGGGTTCCTTCTGGTAATTCCATCTAATGAGAAAGAAAGAAATAATAATAAACCTTATGCACTTACGGTATTAGGCCGGGGTGGCCCAGCCCGGAAAGGCGCAGGCCTGGAACATTTAACGGAAAGCCTGTTCCCGCAAGGGATCGGGAGTTCAAATCTCCCCCCCGGCGTATTCTTAGGAATTATTTTGATGCTACCACCTCAACCATATAATGAACATCTGAAATTGGCAAATTAATATAATTTTTTGATACCATTAAACAAATATTGTATAGAATGTTTATTTCATAAAAAGATATAAAATCATATGACCTATACTGGCAGCGAAACAGATGTGGAGGCTAATAATAGAAGGTCTTCATCATTTGCAAATAGGAATCCTAATAACTATGTCACCCCGCGTATACTTTCAAATGCGATTATTTATACTTATATGAAGAAGGGTATGAAGATTTCAAAGGAGGCTGCTGATTCCATTGCCAGTCAGGCAATGGCCTTCTTTGGTTTTGAGAATGAGTGCCTGGACAATTATCTTGAGAATGAGGATAGGCAAAACATGTATCTTTTGGAAGATTTGGGTCTAGTTAAGGTTGAATCCGATCTTGTATACCTTTCTGATGGCACAAGCTGGAGAATATCCAAATTCCTGCTCAATAAAAACAAGATTATAAACTTCGGAAATAGACTTGACGAATTGGTCAACGACCCGCATTTCATCTATAATTCCCTGGATAATCATATATGGCATAGGAAAGATGAAAAATCTCTTTGATAAGAAGAAGATGAATCACACATTGCCTGAATACATCATCTGAATCCTGTCTCTTCTTATGACCTGCATTGAAACTAGTATGAGCATTAAGGGAATTTCTAGCAGAGGACCTATCGCTGTAGTGATTGCAACGAACGGATAAGCGGAGAAGGCCACAATGGCTATTGCTATACTGACTTCAAAGTCCCTTGCGGCTACAGTGAAGCCAATTGCTGTGGAGTCTTCATATTTATATTTTAAACGTCTTGATGTGAAATATCCCACGTGGAATAATATGAAATAGAAGAGAATCATCACTATTCCGACCATCCAGATAAGAGAGGGGTATTCCACTATGCCATGCCCCTCTGTCCAGAAGATTACGACTATCGTGAACAAGAGAGCTATATTCTGCAAATTTCCAAGATCATTCAAAATTCTTGAAAAATTCCTCCTTTTTCTCAAAAGCCTTCTTGTAAGTGTGCCGGCAATCAAAGGTGTTATCAAGTATAACAAAACACTCTCAAGAATGAGAAATGGATTTATGAAAACCGTAGTTCTTGCAAGAAAATAAACAAAAAATGGTGTTGTAATAACCTGAAGTATTGAATTCCAGGCTACGAATGATACTCCCATGCTAAGATTCCCTTTCGCCATATCCGTCCAGACCATTACCATCGCTATGCATGGTGCTACGCCAAGAAGTATTATCCCAACTATTACCTGGGATATTATGTTTTCATTGTATATCCTTAAGGGTTCTATGATGACCCTGAAAAATAGGTATGCGATCCCGGCAACTAGAAAGGGTGCTATTGCGTAGTTTAGGAAAACCATCAACCCAACTGATTTCATATCCTTGAAACTCCTTGCAATCCTCTCTATACCCACCTTGGTCATTGCCGGATAAATCATGAAGAATAATCCCAGAGGTATTCCAAAAACTCCTACGGTATTTCCTTCCTTCTTGAATTTGAAACTCAGCATTATCCCTATGATCATTGAAACTGCTACCAAAAATGGAAAAATGATTGTTCTAAAGTTAATACCTTTTATCTTCAAAATACTCACTCTCTATGTTTGCCATTATCTCTTGATTTTTTGGCTGTGACTTGTATGAATTTCCACTTACCTTTTAGTTTTCTTTTTAAAAGAATATTATTTCTTGAACAGAACGATTGTTCGCCTTGATCTGGGGAGGCCATGAAAGTTCATCATATTATCATATTTATATTTGATTACATAATGTGAGCAACATTTCCCTTGGTAACTGGCGAAACTTGAACAACAAAAAATTTCCATATGGATATGATAATTGCCAAAGAAAAGATCATTGGTCATTACATAGAAGTAATATTTTCTTGACAATATCCAGGTATTTTGGATCTATGTAGTAATAGGTATACTTCCATTCCTCTCTTTTCTTGATTATACCAGTTGAGTAGAGTTTTTGAAGGTTGCTTGTAACTGTGGGCTGTGCCATGCTGGTTGCTGGAACAAGTTCGCATGTGCATAATTCTCCATACTTAAGGAGTGCATCAAGTATGGCCAACCTGAGCTTGTTGGAAAATGCACTCATAACCGACTCAAGGTTCTGATATTTTCCTATATCTATAGGTTCAATATTCTTAATTTTGCAACTTTCATCTGGCATCCTTATCTTGTTAACATTATCATTCATTGGTTGAAATATCTTTTCAATTTTTAATTTCATATGAGTACCTTATATCTATTCCACTCTTGATTAGCATCACAGCCGTAGGTGAATACTTTGACATTGTGAGGGAGATTGCATCCTCGAGTTGCTTCTGATTGACTTTCCCATGTATTGAATATACGATATTGATACTTTTGAAAATTTTTGGAGGCTCCTCATTCTGTATCCCTTCAACCTCTGTATTCATTTCTTTAATCTCTAAGTGCATCCTATCTAGGATTGAAACTATGCTCATTGAAGTACAGGCGGCAAGTGTTGTTAAAAGATATTCAAGCGGTCTCGGGGCAGTTTCCCCGTTTCCATCTATTTCTATTTTTCTTTCTCTAATATTGCCATCAAATATTAGAGACCCCTTATAATCAACCCTTGATTTCATTCAATCAACCTTCCTCTCACATAATCCACTTTTTCTATATATATGAAACAGATGAAATCACAGATTAAAGCCTGTTTTTGCCTTGAATTCACTTTTAAATTGGTCTGTCCAAATAATACCCCTTGATATTTCTTTAACCTTTTCTATCTCTGGAAATTTTATTGCATCCCATAGGCAACCTACTTGGCAATTATTGCAACCTACCATACAGTTGTCAGGATTAAGTACCACTGCTTTCTTATTTTTAGTGTCGTACCCAAAAACATTCCTCTTCTCAGAACATGTGACAACACACATACCGCATCCAGTGCATTTCTTTG
>JAGDXO010000042.1:0-18681 GCA_023256615.1 Thermoplasmata archaeon | reverse complement strand
TCGCTTTAGTCTATATTGAACAAAGTTCTGATAGCAAAAAATTCAGTAGAGTTTATCCACTGAATTTGAATATCCATTCAATGATGCATAGGGTATGCCCTCAGTGTGGATCTGAGAATATAGATTTTGAAACTGGCTTTATAACTGGCAAATACAAATGTTATGATTGTGGATATGTCGGTTCAATAATATTTGAATTCAATGATGAGAATTACAAGAAATTCCTTGAAGAGCTAAAAGAAAATAAAAAGTAATATTTATATAATTATTTATTTAATTATTTAAATTGTTCGGCAAATTCTTAAATATAAATTTCATATAAATAGGTATGAACATTCCATTCAATTCATTTACCCTGCAAATCGGAGTGGGGCAGGAGGCTTTAATTTTCCTGGTGGCAATTATAATTCTGGCATTCCTTTTCTATTCAATAAAAATAGTTAGGGAATATCAGAGAATCGTCGTGTTCAGGTTCGGTAGAGCTCTTGCCGAGAAGGGGCCTGGTATAGTTTTCATATACCCAATCATAGATGTTCCTGTTAGAGTTGACCTGAGGGAGAGATTCCTCACAATACCTCATCAAACCTGTATAACGAAGGATAATGCACCTGTGGATATAGATTTCATAATTTATTTCAAGGTTATCAATGCATCTGATTCTGTCATTCAGGTTCAGAACTTTGAAGGTGCAGCAATGGGTATTGCGACCACAACGCTGAGAGCGGTCATTGGAGACATAGCTCTTGATGAGGTCCTCTCAAAGAGGGAAAATATTAACGCAATACTTAGAACTAAATTAGACGAGGTTACAACAAGATGGGGAGTAAAAATAACAAATGTAGAAATAAGAGAGATACTTCCTCCTAAGAACGTTCAGGACGCAATGATACTACAGATGAGCGCAGAAAGATCCAGGAGAGCTGTGGTTACTGAAGCCGAAGGTAAGAAACAGGCAACTGTGACGGTGGCAGAAGGTGACAAGCAGTCAAATATATTGAGGGCGGAAGGAGACAGACAGGCAGCCATATTAAGAGCAGAAGGATTTGCACTTGCCTTAACCACAATATACAATGCTGCCAAGGAAATAGATCAGAAAACTCTTGCGCTACAGTATCTTGATATGCTGAAGAATCTTGGTTCGTCATCCTCAACCAAATACATAATACCGATGGAATTCACCGAAATGCTTAGACCATTCACGGAAACACTTAAGAACGCAGCAAATTCAAATAATAAGTAAATAATATACCTCAGATGAGCAAAAGATCAGAGCTAACAATAATGCAGAAATATGGGTACAGAACATTCATAATACTAATACTTTTATTCATTTTTTCAACTTTTCTCCTGATTGAATATCTGACAACAGGGCAGGATCACCCAACTTTGCTTGTTCTTTCAATTTTATTCTACGTAATACTTCTAATACTGGGAATAGGATTCTCACTTACAAATGTGAAAAAAATAAACAAGAAATATTTCCAGACCGATACCCTGATAGGACAGAAGGGAAGAGTGACGAGAGGAGTCAAAGCAGGAGAGAAGGGGACGGCTCAGGTATCAAATGAGGAATGGAGCTTTGTTTGCGATTCAGATACTTACGACAATGAACTCATAGAAGTAACAGGGGTCCTGGAAGATAAGGTAACAATAAAAATTAAGAAACTTTCCTGACGATGAGAATTCCATTTTCATATTTTATTACTTCAATTTCCTCTCCTTTTTTTATTACCTCTTCAGATTTTGCAGACCATTCCTCTGATAGAACGTTAACCACTCCTTCCTTTCCCGGCGATAGATCTGTTACTGCTTTCCCTCTTTTACCAACGTACCTATCAACCCCAACCTTGGGCGGTTTTTTCATTACAGACTTTCTAAGCCCTATGAGATACAGCGCTCCAATCGGAATTACGGTTGCCTCAAACGCTATCAGGGCATAATTTGAGCTATTGAGATAAGGCAAATTCGATGAGTATGTGACCCCAATCATCATCATTAAGCTCCCAGCAATGACCAGTGCAACTCCCGATACCATTGCCAGCCCATGCCCCAGTTTTATTTCCAGGAAAACCATCACAATCCCTATTATTATCAGAAGATACGAAACTGGTTGATATGTTATGAGACCTGAACCCCAGAATCCTATAGCAAGGGATATTACACCTGCAATACTGAGAATTATTGATCCATGGTAAATATCTAGCAAGATGGCAACTGCTCCTATTAAAATGAAAAATGTGACCACTGTTGAATTGGATATAAAGGATTCAAATTGCTGGAGTGAGGTTTCATAGAACTCAATTTTTGGGAGACTCTGGTAATTTAGTTTTATCAAGAGCGAGGTGAGGTTATCTGTCATACCGTTAATTACCCCAAGACTCAGGGCCTCTTTAGCTGTGTAAGCGGTATTGTTTTCAACCATGGCATATACTGCAGACATATTTTTGCCATGCATCTGGGCAAGAGATTCCATGTATGCGAGTGATGCATTGGTCACATGCTGTTCCTCAAGTGCTGTCCCCCCTATTATATAGGGCTTCGATGGGCCAATAAAGCTTCCATTTCCCATATAAATATTATTGGAGGCCATTGCTATGTATGAACCTGCAGAGGCTGCCATGTCTCCTGGTGGCACATATGTTGTAACATTGACATATTTCTCGGCACCTACGGTATAATTTACTATCGCAAATGCGTTATCAAGATATCCGCCAGGTGTATTCATTATAATAAGAACAGGATCACCATTCTCCACTGCAAAATTATAGACAGATTGAAAATAGTCCTGTGCTCCTGGGTCAACCTGGTAGTTGAAATTGATGACTACCAAAGATTTCTGGTTAACACCATTTACAGGTGCAATGAATAACACGATCAAAAAAATTATCAAAAGAAGCATTATTTTGAAATTTTTCATGGTTCTATGATATTAATTATGAAAATAAATATTACCAACAGGCGGTATGTTGATTATTCTTAAATAAAAGAAAGGGATTTGTAATTATGACCGAAAAACCTGTAATTAATTTTGGTCTTGAAGGGATCTATGTTGACGAAAGCGCAATATCAAAAGTTGATGGACAGAATGGAAAACTGTGGTACAGAGGATATACCATAGAGGACCTATCTGAGCATTCAAATTTTGAGGAGGTTTCATATTTGCTTGTATACGGAAAGCTCCCTAACAAGAAGGAATACGAAGAATTTGTAAAGAAAATGAAAGAAAGAAGGGAATTGCCCAAAGAGGTAATGGACGTAATAAAAGCAATGGCTAAGGATAGCCATCCGATGGATGTAATGAGAACGGCCGGATCCATGCTTGCCATGTACGATAAGGACCTCAATAATAAAGAGAAAGATGCAACAATTGATAAGGTGATAACACTCATATCAAAACTGGCCTCGATTGCAGCGGTAACTGGAAGATTTAGAAAGGGCATGAGTTATATCCCACCAGATAAATCTCTTGGACATTCAGCTAATTTCCTGTACATGTTAACAGGAAAGAAACCAACTCCAACAGAAGAGAAATTAATAGATCTTATGTTCATTCTCCACGCTGAGCACAGCACTAACGCATCAACGTTCTCTGTACTTGTCACAGCATCGACTCTTGCGGATATTTATGCAGCCACAACAACAGGAATAGGAACTTTAAAGGGACCTCTCCATGGGGGAGCAGATGAGGCCGCGCTGAAAATGATGTATGCAATAGGTGATCCTGCAAATACGGAGAAGTATATAGAGGAGGCACTGGAAGGAAAACAGAGAATAATGGGATTCGGGCATAGAGTGTACAAGGTATATGATCCAAGGGCAAAGATAGTTAGAAAATATCTGGAGGAAAGAATGGGACAGAATCCTTCCGAGGAAGTTAGAAAACTTCTAGAGATTGCTTTGAAGGCAGAAAAATTGATGATTGATAAACTTGGTAAAACAAAGGGAATATGGCCTAACATAGATTTCTTCTCGGGCCCATTATACAGATCTCTTGGAATAGAAGGGGAAATGTTTACCCCAATATTTGTTGCATCAAGGATGTCAGGATGGGGAGCACACGTAGTTGAGTACTGGAATAACAACAAGTTATTCAGACCACTTGAGTGGTATACCGGTCCTCTGGACGTTCCTTATATTCCAATAGACAAGAGATAAATTTAGTGAAACATTTAATTACCTTTTTTTTATAACCTTTTTACTATGGCAATATATCACGGTAGAGGGAGAGTAAAGATTAGTGGTGGAGTTCTCAAGAGTAACAGGCATAAAAAGAGGTTTGAGCTGGGAAGAGAACCCACAAATACCGTACTTGGAATAAATAAGAGGAAAGTAATTTATGGTATTGGTGGCAATGTTAAACAGCTTCTTCTGAGTGCTAACATGGTTAATGTAGTTATTCCTGATGAGAAAAAGACCAAGAGAGTTAAGATACTGAATGTTAAAGAAAATATTGCAGACCCACACTTTGCACAGAGAAATATCATAACAAAGGGAGCAATTCTTGAAACTGAACTGGGAATGGCAAAGGTAACATCCCGGCCAGGACAGGATGGCCAGATAAACGCAGTCTTGATTAAGAAATGAAAAGAATCATCTGGGAAAGTTATTTTGACCCTTCTGTCTCAAGAAAATATGGAAGAAGGGTCAAGAGGGGCTTCCCGAAAGATAGATTAATTGATATTTTAAATTCCTTGAATTTGAATTACACTTTTCAGGATGCTAAATATCCAAGAATCCCGTGGAAAACAGAGAGAAAAATAGAAGTTGAATGGGAAGAAAGTAAAGAAAAGTTGATAAAAAAAATAATAGAAAAAGCTTTCAATGATTCTTCAGGAAATTCTCAATGATTTCAGAAAGATCCGGTTTTCCTATTTCCTGAAGTTCATATTTAACATTAACAAGTGGCTTGTTTATTTTCACAAGTCTAGTTAAATCTATAGGAGTTCCCGAAACTACTAGATCAGCAGGCGTACTGTTTATTGTTGCTTCAAGGTCCTTTACCTGCTCAGGTGAGTATCCCATTGCTGGCAGATAGTTGTGAATTTGTTTGTATTTTTCATAAACTCCCTTTATCGTTCCCTTGGCATATTCTTTAGCATCTACCAGTTCAGAAGCTCCGTATTTAATTGAGAATAGTACCGCTGCACCATATGACATTTCCCCGTGAGTAAGAGTTGGGCCGTCCTCTATTGCGAGAACCCTCTTTCCCCTGATGAGATTAGAATCTGTGGAGAAGAAAGGTGAGGCTGCATCTACAACAATTGCCTTAGGATTGAATTTTCTTATATTTTCCCTCACTATGTTTATATTATCGAGAGATGCCGTTTCTTCCTTGTTTATAACAATGATGTCTGCACTTCTGAGATTCACTTCACCTGGATGATATTTAATTTCATGACCGGCTCTGTGGGGATCGACAACAACTATCTGAAGATCGCTCTTATAGAAGGGAAAATCATTATTACCGCCATCCCACAGTATTATGTCAGCTTCTTTTTCTGCTTCCCTTATTATACCTTCATAATCAACTCCTGCATAAACTACTACGCCCCTTTTGATGTGCGGTTCATATTCCTCTCTTTCTTCTATAGTGCATTTATTTTTATCCAGATCTTCCATAGTTGCAAATCTCTGTACTCTCTGCTCAACAAGGTTTCCATAGGGCATGGGGTGCCTAATGACCGCCACCTTCTTTCCTTTGCTTTTTAAAATATCTACTACTCTTCTGGTGGTCTGTGATTTTCCGGAACCTGTTCTGACAGCACATATTGATATAACTGGTTTTTTACTCTTTATCTGCGTATCCTTTGGACCCAATAGCATATAATTAGCTCCAGCGGCCATAACTTCTGATGCCTTATGCATAACATATTCGTGGCTCACATCAGAGTAGGAGAAAACTACTGTGTCCACATTTTTTTCCTTAATTAGTTTTGTAAGATCTTCCTCAGGATAAATGGGTATTCCCTTTGGATAAAGTTTCCCCGCAAGTTCCTTTGGATAAAGCCTTCCTTCTATATTCGGGATTTGCGTTGCAGTAAAAGCCACTACATTGTACTCTTCATTGTCCCTAAAGTACACGTTAAAATTGTGGAAATCTCTTCCTGCAGCACCCATAATAAGTACATTTTTTACCATGGTACTCACCTTCCTATATAGAGTAAAAAGATATAATCTTTCTACTTTTTCCGAGATTGATTTTTTTATATATGAGTTGTTCTATATTTAAAAAATATATTTATACTTCCTGTGCTGAAAAAATTTTATTTAAATATTTTATTAGAAAATGTTATTATCAGAACTTCAATAGATGATCGTGACTAAACCAGAGGAATTCTTCCAGGGTGAGGTAAATGATTCCTATCTATATAAGCAGCTCGCCTCCAACGAGAAGGATGAAAAAGTTAGAGAGAAATTGATGGAGTTATCAGAGATCGAAAAGGGACATTCTGAATTCTGGGCATCTGTTATAAAGGAGGAGGGAGGCTCTCCGGTTCCAAAGATAAAAAAAATTGGAATTCTTTACTTGAAGTTTCTAAAATCCCTTTTCGGAATATCATTCATCATAAACTACCTTGAAAAGGGCGAGGTAAGAGCTATTGAGGATTATTCTAACTATCTCGCTAATTACGCTTCAGACGAGAAGAAAAATAAAATTCAACAAATCATAGATGATGAAAAGAACCATGAGTCATTATTCATAAAAATGAGTGAAGAATTCTCCTTGGGTGCGGAAAAAACTCATGATGCAATTTATGGAATGTCGGATGGACTGATTGAAGTTCTCGCAGGAATAGCTGGACTGACAAATGTTCTTGCGAATAACATATTCATACTTATAGGTGGGATCATATTTGCGATTTCTGGTATGATTTCAATGACCATAGGTGCTTTTCTATCTGAGAAAGCAAAAATACAAATAAGTAAGAATGAAAGCAAATATACCTCTCTTCATGCTGCGGGCAATACAGCATTGTTCTATTTTATAGGTGCTATATTTCCAATAATACCTTTCATATTCCTGCCAAAGTACATTGCTTTGCTTGTCGCAGTTATATTAACGCTTGCTGTGGATGCAATTGCTGCATCAGTTATTTCAATATCATCGTGGGGAAATATAAGAAAAGATGTTGCTGTATCCGTATTACTGGTTACGTTAGGATTCCTGACAACCTTCGCGATTGGACTGGTAGTACACCATTTCATTGGAAATATTTTATGATTTGCTTTTTAATTCAATAATTATATTTTGATTTATCTTTTATATCTACCCATCCTGATGTCTTTTGCCAGTATTTTATTTTCAATTAATCCCATAATTTCTTTTTTCGTCAAACTATCTCTTTCAATATTTTTGAGAGTCGTTGCATAGAGTGTGAAGTAATACCTGTGATATCCGTGTCCCCTAGGGGGGCAAGGACCATTATATCCAATCTTACCAAAGTCATTCTTCCCCTGCGTTATTCCATTACCCAGCCTCTTAGCTCTCGTAAAATTTTCTTCAAGATGATTTACATTTGGTGGAATATTATAAATTACCCAATGCACGAAATTTCCTACTGGTGCGTCAGGATCATCCACAATAAGAACAAGGCTTTCTGTTTTGGGAGGGATATCCTCCCAGAAAATCTCCGGAGAATGATCTTCTGCATCACAGGTGAATTTTGCTGGTATTTCCTTGCCTTCCTCAAAATCTTTTATCTTCAGCTTCATGAATATTTATTGTTCATAAATATAGAAATGTTATGAAATGTCATTGTGAATAGTTCTCCCCCAAATTGTATTTTTTCCTTATTTCCCTGGCTATCTTCAGATATTCATCAAGGCATTCTGGGTTTGCCATCGATGCTACGTTTAGAGATTTTTCTACAGGAAATCCCATTATAATTTTCTTTATTGGGACCTCCATTTTCTTTCCATTGATAGTCTTTGGGATATCTTTAACCTGTATTATATCATCAGGGACATGCCTTGGTGATAGATTCATTCTTATATTTTCCCTTATCCTTTCCCTGATTTCAGGAAAATCATAGCCGGATTTCAATGAGACAAATAGCGGCATATAATATTCCCCCCCGGATAATTCTATTCCGACAATAAGACTATCCTTAACTTCCCTCATCTCGTCTACAACCCTGTAGATTTCTGCAGTCCCTATTCTTATTCCTTTCCTTTTCAAGGTTGAATCAGACCTTCCTAATATTATAGCTGTTCCCCTTGAAGTGATTATAATCCAGTCCCCATGTCTCCATATCCCATCATATGTGGAAAAATAGGTTTCCTTCAATTTTTCCTTATTGGTATCTCCCCATAGATAAATTGGCATAGAAGGCATCGGTTTTTTGATCACCAATTCCCCCATGGAATCGATAATATCATTTCCTTCTTCATCAAATGAATGTATATCGGCCCCAAGATTGATGCATTGGAGTTCCCCCTCATATACAGGAGAACATGGGCACCCTCCCAAGAATGAGGTACAAACATCAGTTCCACCGCTAATAGATGCGAGCCATACATCTTTCTTCACATTGTTATAAATATACCTGAATGCTTCTGGTGGCAAAGGTGACCCGGTAGAACCTATAGCATACATATATTCAAGTGGAAATTTTTCTTTAACATTTAATGATTCTTTCATATTGAATGTCAGGAAGGCAGCACTGACTCCGAAGAATGATATTCTTTCTCTCTCTGCCAAGCTCCATAAGGAGTAATTGTCAGGATAAGAAGCACTTCCATCGTATACCACTGCTGTTGCTCCTGTTGACATAGAGCTCGCAACCAGATTCCACATCATCCAGCCGGTTGTTGTATACCAGAAGAATTTCTTTCCTTCGTTCAGATCATAATGTAATTTCAACAGTTTCAAATGCTCCAGGAGTATCCCTCCCTGACTTTGAACTATTGCCTTTGGTATTCCGGTTGTACCAGATGAATAGAGTATCCATAGTGGATGATTGAATGGTAGAGATTTAAATTCTGGCTGGTGAGAGGTATTAGTTGATGATTCAAAATCTATGAAATTTCCTCTTTCGCTCGCAAACCCTTCCTTATTGAGCAAAATTACCGCCTCTATGCTTTTTATCTTTTCCACTATATCCTTCAATACTCCCATTCTGTCGAACTTTTTACCGTTGTAAGAATAGCCATCTATACCAATTAATACCTTGGGAGAGATTTGATGGAACCTGTCTATTATTCCCTTTGATCCAAAGTCAGGGGAAGAACTTGACCATATTGCCCCAATTGAACTCGTAGCATAAAGAGAGAACAAGGATTCCGGAATATTTGGTAGGAATGAGGCAACCCTGTCCCCTTCCTTAACTCCATATTCCCTGAGTAGCTTGCTCAAAGAGCCTACCTTGTTGAATAATTCTTCCCTGGATATACTTCTAGATGCACCACTTTCATCTAGACCTATGATCGGTATTTCCTGTTTGGACAGATTCATAATATTTTCTGCGTAGTTCATTCTGGCTCCATTGAACCATTGGGCATTCATCATATCGCTGTATTCTATTATCTTATCAGGTTCCTTATCCCTCTTTATGCCGAAATAATTCCACAGACTTTCCCAAAAATTTCCCAGATCATTAATCGACCATTTATAAAGATCCTGATAATTCCTTATTGTACTATTATAATTTTTGTTGACCCATTCTATATATTTCATCATATTGGAATCCTTGCAGAATTCCTCTTTTGGATTCCAGAGAATCGGTGGATTTTTCACAATTTAATAATAAGAAGTAATAAATAAAACTATTCCAGTTTCACAGGGTTTCCATGTCCAGGAAGTACCAGAACTGGCTTTAAAGATTTTATTTTATTGAGGCTATCAAGGGCTGCTTTCTGATCCAGAGTGAACGTTCTGTCTATCTCAAGTTCTCCATCCTTTTCCCTCGCAGCATCTCCTATGAAGACAATCCTTTCATCCTTTAGCAGGAGTGATGATGAACCTGGGGTATGGCCGTTGGTCAGTATCACGTCTATATTAGGATCATTCAAATAATCAGGTGTCATAACATCTTTAAAATCGAGCAGTGGCATCATTTTATAGACCAGCTTGCCTAATATTGATCTTGGCTTTTCAGGTTTGATTTTTCCTGAGAGGTAGTCCTTTTCTATATTTGATGAAATTATTACGGGATTATACTTCTCAACCATTTCCCTGAGGCTTCCAACATGATCCATGTGATAATGCGTAATGAATATAATGTCCGGTTTGCTTCCATTATGTTCATAGTATTGCACAATTTTTTGAAAATTATTTTTCATTCCTGTGTCTATCTGAATAATCCTGTCTTTCCTTTTTATTACATATACATTCGCCATAGTGCCGTCAATCATTTCCACATTTTCTGAGATTTTCATATCTCTTCTATTCCCTTGTCTCTTAAATTCTTGATTTCCTCAGCTTTAAAAACACCATATTCTGTTATATATCCCGTGACGTATTTACTAGGTGTTACGTCGAAAGCAGGATTATATGCTGGTGAGTCCTTTGGAGATATATAGTAATCACCTATTTTCTTAACTTCCTCTTCTCCTCTTAGCTCTATGGGTATTTTATCTCCGCTTTCTATTGTAAAATCAAAAGTGCTTATCGGAGCTGCTACATAGAACTTTACTCCGTTCTCCTTCGCGAGCACCGCCTTTTCATAGGTCCCTATTTTATTTGCAAAATCACCATTTGCAGCTATTCTGTCAGCCCCCACTATAACCATGTCTATTTCTCCATTTTTCATCAGGTAGCCTGCTGCGTTATCTGCAATAACCTGATGATCTATTCCTTCTTGAAGCAATTCCCACGCAGTAAGCCTAGCCCCCTGGAGCCTTGGTCTTGTCTCATCAACCCAGACGTGGAAGTGTTTTCCTTCGTTTTTTGCAATTCTAAGCGGGGCTAAAGCTGTTCCGTAATCTACTGATGCCAGGGCCCCAGCATTACAATGTGTCAGAATTTTATAATTCTCCCTGATAAGCTTGCTTCCATTGATTCCTATTCTTCTTGATTTGTCTACAATTGAGTCCACATATTTTTTTGCATATTCGCCTGGATTTTCCTTATGCTTCATTACATAATCTACAGCGTAAAAAAGATCATAGGCTGTAGGCCTAGCAGATTTTATCAATGATGCAGCCTTATTGAGGTCATAACCAATATCATTGGCCTGGGCAATACCGAAGGCAGCAGCGGCCCCTATTGATGGAGCTCCCCTTATTACCATGGTCTTAATAGCACTATACAATTCTTCCGGATTTCTTATTTCTACGATTTTAAATTCCTCTGGGAGTATTCTCTGGTCTATCATTTTTATTATTGGTTTCTCATACCATACAGCTGTAATTTCTCTAATACTGTTTCCTTCCCTGACCTTCATAACAGTGTAATAACATATGAAATAAATTTCTATTGTTTTTTTATTTATTTTAAAAATGGCAAATATTTTAACTTAGACTACCATTACTTTTTATGGATGCCCCGTGGGTTGAAAAGTACAGGCCTAATCGTCTTGACCAGTTACGAAGGGGCACTAGTGTTGACATAATACGTGCATGGGCTAGGAAATGGGAAGGCGGAGTCCCTGAAAAAAGAGGTCTGTTGATATACGGCCCTCCAGGGACTGGCAAAACATCCGCTGCTATAGCACTTGCGAATGAAATGGGGTGGGACTACATTGAATTCAACGCATCTGATATAAGATCCAGAAGTTCCATAAATGATACTGCACTCCGAGGTTCACTTTACTCAACAATATCAGAATTTTCTGGAAGAAAGAAGCTTATAGTACTTGATGAGGTCGATTCTCTTTATGAAAGGAATATAGATGGGGGGGATATGGGCGGGAAATCAGCTATTTCAAACTTGCTGGATAAAACAATGAATCCAGTTATACTCATAGCCAACAATATATATGACCTGAAATCAGGGACCACGGGAAAAAGCATAGCAGAGAAATGTGAACAGGTAGAATTCCAGAGATACAGGAGCATCCAGATACTCAATATTCTTAAAGAGATATGCAAGAACGAGAATATATTCTGCTCCCATGAAAAACTTTCCCAGATTGCTGAAAATTCTAATGGTGATATGAGGGCTGCTATTAATGACTTGCAGGGCTACGGCGATTTTACAGCCCCCCAGGAAAGGGACATTACTCAGAACATATATAACATTATTTCATCTATAATATACAGGAAAGATACATTCATAAATTTAAGAAATGATATAATAAATCTGGGAGAAGACCCTAATAATTTCATTCTCTATTTGCTGGAAAACATATATTCTTTCAATTCGAACGTGGAAGATTATGTTAAGGCATTGGAGACAATAGCGAGAGCTGATCTATTTCTTGGTAGGGTGGGAAGAAGAATGAATTATTCCCTCTGGGGTTATGCGACTGATTTGATGGCCTCCACTGTATTCTTCAATCTGAAAGGAGAGAAATATCTTAAATTTGGGTTTCCCTCTCTAATAAAGAAGATGTCCCAGTTAAAAAAATTCAGAGCTGTAAGAGAAGATTTTGCATACAGAACTGGAAGGTATACTCATAAATCTACCGCATTCATGAATAAGGAAACTCTCTCATTCATATATCAGATTATGAATAGAAATAAGGAAATAAGGGATAACTTGGAAAGGATTTTGGGTTTAGATTTTGATGAAATATCCTCGCTCTATCTTTGACTTTTTGACCATAAAGATTTAAGAGTGCCTGAGACTCTTGTTATTTTTATATTGTATTTCTCTGCTATTTTTCTGACATCGTCGAGTTGATAGTGCTTTATTCTGATTGCCCTTATACCTTTATATTTAATCAGTGAACTATTTTTGATATTCCTGACTATTAGGTATATTGCATTTTCATTCAGTGGTTCGATGGAGATGTATCTCCTTCGTCCCACTTTTTCCTTTACCGTCATTTGACTGCAGTTATTTTCTCCAAGTCTTTTCTAAGAATTTTAACTGCCTGAGCTATCTCTCCCTTTTCTTTTGCCCCAGTACATACTACCTTTCCGGAGCCAAATAGAAGTAAAACGACCTTTGGTTCCTCGATTCTGTAAACTAGTCCGGGGAATTGCTCAGGTTCATATTCAACATTTTCCAAACCTAGGGACATTGCAATATTAGTTAAATTTAATTGCATATTAAGGTCATAGACTGCAACAATATTCTGAACCACAATCTCTGGGTTGCTGTTTACATTTATTCCAGCTTTCTTTAATTTTTCAACTATTGTGGTAATGGTTTTGTTCACAGAGTCGATTGTTTTAGCTCCAGTACAATTAACTTTTCCTGATCTGAATATCAATACTGCCGTTTTCGGTTCTTGAAGCCTATAAATTAGACCTGGAAATTGTTCAGGTTCATATTCAGACCCTTCAAGAGCCAGCGCTATTTTACTTAAATCTAATTTATCTGCAAGCGATGTCGAGGCGACAATATTTTCGATTGCAATCTTCTCTTCATCTGCCATAATAATCACTCTTTATATACCCTTTATATATATATTTAACCTATCTAAGGAATTACGGTTCAACATTATGAAATTACATATATTTAATCTCAACTTAGAAAATTAAAAGAAAATAACAATATTTACTTTGTTTACAATATTTATAGAATAATTTCTTGAAAGGCCATAACATTTTATTAATAATCTTGTTATTAAGGATAGGCGATCAGATGAAGAACAAAATAGCAATGGATAAACCTGTAGTTGAAATGGATGGAGATGAGATGACAAGGGTAATGTGGGCATGGGTAAAGGAGAAACTTCTGGAGCCATATATTGATCTAAAAACGGAATATTACGACCTACATGTGATAAATAGAGATAAAACGGATGATAAAGTAACCTTCCAAGCTGCAGAAGCTGTAAAAAAGTGGGGAGTAGGTATTAAATGTGCAACAATTACCCCAAATGCTGAAAGAGTCAAGGAATTCAATCTAAAAAAGGAGTGGCCATCACCTAATGGAACAATAAGGAAAATTTTAGATGGTACCGTTTTCAGGTCACCCATACCTGTGAAAATAGTAAAACCTGCTGTTAGATTCTGGAATAAACCCATAGTTGTAGCAAGGCATGCCTTCGGAGATATTTATGACGGAGTGGGTTTGAGATTTGATGAACCTGGAACCGCCGAAATAATTTACAGGTCGGTCAGTGGTAAAGAGATAAAAGTTAATTATCCCAAATTCAACGGTCCTGGAATGCTTCAAGGAGTTTATAATATTGATAAATCGATAGAAGGATTTGCAAGAGCCTCATTCAGATACGCAATAATGAATAAACTAGACCTTTGGTTTGCAACAAAAGATACTATTTCAAAGGTTTACGATGCAAGATTCAAGGAAATATTCAATCAGATTTATGAAAAGGAATTCAAAGAAGAATTTGCAAAGAACAATATAAGCTACAATTACTTCCTGATAGATGATGCAGTTGCCAGGGTAGTTAGATCAGAAGGCGGATATGTATGGGCATGCAAGAATTACGATGGGGATGTATTCTCTGACATGGTTTCAACCGCATACGTTGGGACTCTGGCTCTAATGACATCCGAATTGTTCTCCCCGGAGGGGTATTATCTTTCAGAGGCAGCTCACGGAACAGTTCAGAAACATTATTACAAATACATAAAAGGTGAAAAGGTATCATCAAATCCTACAGCCTTGATTTATGCATGGACAAGGGGGCTCAAGAGAAGGGGAGAAATCGATGGAAACAAGGAGCTTGTTGAATTTTCTGAAACACTTGAAAAAGCTGTAATAAAGACCATAGAAGATGAAAAAATAATGACACAGGATGTTGCGAGGATAGCAGAAATAAAGGATGCTAAGGTTGTATATTCTGAGGAATTCATAGATGCCGTACAGAAAACCTTAAACAAATTGATTGCAAAATAATTTTAATTTTTTTAACATCTTTTAAATAATTCTTTATTATTCATATCTGTGGCTTCAATACATTACCCATTTAATCTTGGTCATATAAACTATTATATCAACCCAGTCGAGGCTATAATAATATTACTGATAGGCATTATATTGATATTCTTTGGATCTAAACTTTGGAAATATCTGACTGCAATAATAGGAGCAATATTTGGTTATTTATTTTATATAGATTATCTTTTCAAATTCATTCCCTCCCCCTATTATTTAATAGGGCTCGTTGTGACAGTGTTATTATTTGCCCTTATTGCAGGATTTGTTGCAAGGATTGCTATTTCCTTCCTTCTTTCTCTGGCCATATTATCATTATTCACAGTATTTTTATCTTTAATAATAGGGATAATAGCGTTCTTTATAGCATTTATAATTTTTTACATACTTTATAAGAAGATCATAATTTTACTAAGCGCATTGACAGGAGCGTCTATTATATTTGGGGCTTTGGTTTCATTGGGCCTCAACATCGTAATATCTACAATTATTTCCTTCATACTTTTAATAATTGGATTAATTTATCAGATAAGAAACAATGAGGAAGGGAAACAAAATGATAGAGAGGCTGAGAGGATTTAGGGATTTTTACCCAGAAGATCAGGAAATTAGAAGAAACTTATTCAGAACTATGGAAGAGACGTGTCGTGAATTTGGATTTAAGGAAGTTGATGGGCCATCTCTTGAGAGCATTGAGCTTTATGCTCACAAGTCTGGAGAAGAGATCATGAGTCAAATGTTCTCTTTTAAGGATAAGGGAGGAAGGGATATCACTCTTGTGCCGGAATTCACTCCTACTCTCTCTAGGATGGTTTCTTCTCGAAAGGACCTGGTTAAACCAATGAAATGGTATTCTATTGCCAAATACTGGAGATATGAAGAACCCCAATCTGGAAGATTTAGGGAATTCTATCAATTGAATGCTGATATTCTTGGTAGTGAAAGCGTTCTTGCTGATTCAGAGATAGTTTCCCTTTCAGCAGAAATTCTTAGAAAACTAGGGGTTGGGGAGAAGATAAAATTGAAAATTAACTCAAGGATATTGCTTGATGCCATAATTGATAAATTTGTGAATGAAAAGAGAAGAGAGGTATACTACATACTTGACAGGTGGAACAAACTTGAAAGTAATAATAGGGATGATCTAATAAATACCCAGGGGCTTGATAAAAATATCATCAACGCAATAGCCTCAGGGAGGATTATCAAAGAATTTGACCACAAGGAATTGGACAGACTTAATTCCATTCTGGACTATGTGAAATCCTATTCAAATGTTTCTATTGATGTGGACCTCAAGATAGTCAGAGGCTTGGACTATTATACAGGATTTGTCTTTGAAAGTTGGGATAAAGAAGAAAAATTTAGGGCAATTCTTGGAGGCGGAAGGTATGACAATATTATTGAACAGCTGGGAGGGGAGCATACACCTGCAGTAGGATTCGGTTTTGGAGATGCGGTCATAGAAAATATCATGAAAATGGAAGGCCTGTGGAAACTGGAAAAGGAAAAGAGTGTTTTTATAGTGCAGATAGACACAACGGGGAGGGAGTATTCAAAGGATGTAGCTAGAAGATTGAGAGATAAGGGTATTAACGTGGATCTAAATGTTATGGATAGGGGAATAAGTAAACAGCTTGACTATGCTGCTAAAATGGGATATGAATTTTCAGTGATACTAGGGGAGAACGAGGCCAAGAAGGGAACTATAACAGTCAAAAATATGTCCACAGGTGAACAATCAGAGATGAGTATAGATGAAATAGAAAATATTTGGAAACCGAATATAAATTAAAAAAATTTTTATAACGATGCCGGATAAGCTCTTCATATATGGACTCCCTTGGAGACAAAATAGTTCATAAGAAAATAGGGAGAAATACTAATCTCACCGTGAAGGAAATAATGGATATGGTGGACGAAGTTAAGAAGACTTATCCTGACAGAGAAGTGTTTTTTGACGGCGACGAATTTGCAATCTGTTCTAGAAAGAAGAAGTAAAAGTTATTTTAAATAAAGGTGATTGTTGGGATTGCATCAAGTAAAGATTCTTCCTCTATAATTTTTGTAAATTCCTTTATTATGAATGTTGTTTCTATATCACCATGTATCTCTGGGACTTTCTCCTTTATTTTATTGTATATTATTGAGATGTATTTACCTTCGTGACCATACATTCTCATTGCCTTGTAGTTAATCATCATCTCAATTGCGGTTATTGCGTTCACATTCTCTATAATCTGTCTCAATTTTCTAACCGAGGTAGCCCCCATTGAAACATGATCTTCCTGATTTGCTGATGTTGGTATAGTATCCGCTGAAGATGGGTATACAAGAACCTTGTTTTCATTGCATAATGACGCAGCCACGTATTGCGGTATCATCATTCCTGATTCAAGCCCAGGATTGTCTGCCAAAAATGCTTTCAGCTGGGAAAGATTTTTATCTACCATTCTAAATATTCTTCTTTCAGCAATATTCCCTAGTTCTGTCATTGCAATTGATAGAAAATCAGAAGCCATTGCCAATGGTTCTCCGTGGAAATTGCATCCGGACACAATATCGTCAAAAACTAATGGATTGTCTGTTGCAGAATTTAATTCAATATTCATTATCCCACTAACATAATTATATACCTGCAATACGGAACCAATAACTGTAGGAATACATCTCAATGAGTAAGCATCCTGTACTTTTTCCTTCCTCCCTTTGTCTATCCTATTGCTTCCTTCAATAAAATTTTGTAAATACGATGCTATAAGCATCTGCTCCTCATATGGTCTCGCTTCAAATAAGTGTTTGCATAAAGACCTGTCAGTAGCACTAAGAGTATGCATTGAGAGACCTGATGAAATAATTGAGTGTTCAATTGCAATTTTCGCCTCGTGAATTGCGATGATTAAATTTGAAAGCATAAATGACGTCCCATTTATTAGAGCGATGCCCTCTTTTTCTTCTAATGTGATTGTTTTTATTCCCTTTTCTTCCAAAACTTTTCCTGCCGATATTATCTGCCCCTCATTTATAACATGTCCTTCTCCGACAAGTACCAATGCCAGATGAGCTAGTGGGGATAGATCACCTGATGATCCAACACTCCCCTTTTCTGGGATATAAGGATAAATATTTTTATTCAGTAAGTCAAGCAATAATTCGACAACTTCAACTCTCACACCAGAATAGCCTTTAGCTAGGGCATTCGCCCTAACTAGGATCATTGCCCTTACTGTTTCCTCATCCATAGCCTTACCAAATCCAGAAGAATGTGACCTTATAAGGTTCATTTGAAGATTCTTCGCATCGTTCCTGGAAATCTTTACATTTACCAGGTCTCCGAATCCTGTATTTACGCCATAAATTGTATCTCCACTAACAATCTTCTTTTCCACTATTTCTCTTGAATATTCTATTCTCTTTTTGGCCCCTTCAGAAAGTTTTACCATCACCCTGTTTTTTGCAACCTTAATGACCTGATCAATTGTTAAATCATTTCCTGTTATCAGAATCATGAACCCTTATTTTGAACACGGATATATATTCCATCAAATAGTTTCACAAATTGCAAATTATTTTTTTACTAAAGATTTAAAAAAGGATTAAAATTTTTATATTATCATCTTATTTTCACTGCAAAATTTTCATAAAATCGGTATTCATTTAGAAAATCTTATATAATATGAGTACCATAATCATTTTCGAGGTGTTCTCTTGTCAAACGAAAAACC
>JAGDXO010000018.1 GCA_023256615.1 Thermoplasmata archaeon | reverse complement strand
CGCAATTCCTCTCCACCCTGAAGGATGGAGCTTCCTTGCGACAGGAAATCGTGAAATATGTGCATTCAAAATGTCCCTTGTGCTTACAATTGCAGAAAATTCTCCTTCGATTGATGCTAAATTTATTTTGTGGACTTCATCTGCGTCATAGTGGTTTCCGTGTGAATCTGTTATATCAAATGATACCGTTGCATCCTCTATTACGTAATTTTTAAAACCAAGATTCCCAGCCATTCTGGCAGTAGTTGATACGCAGTGCTGTGTGGTTATACCACAAAAATATAATTCATCTCCTCCAATGTCCCTAATCCATTTTTCAAGATCTGTTCCTATAAAGCAGCTGTTTACATGCTTTATGAATACCTTCTCATCACTTCTTGGCTTTACCGATTCCTTTATTTCGTTTCCATCTTGTCCTGGATATAAAGGAGATTTAGGATTTAATGAATCATGTTTGCAATAGGCAACACGAAGACCATTTTTCCTCCAAAAATCAAGAATCTTTGAAATTTTTTCTTCTGCATCAGGATTATTTCTTTTACCCCATACTGATTTATCCCATCCTTTTTGGACATCGATTACTATTAGAATGGACCCTCTGCTTATTTCCATAAATCTTGATAAAGAAAATTGATATAAAGTTTTAAAAAATTTATTTAAAACCTTCCCTGAAAATTTTATCGTAAATATTCTCTTCTTCTTTCTTGTTTGAATTTACTATATTTCTGATTTTTTCATCATTGACGTGCCAGTAATGTATCCTCCATGTTTTACCTTTCATCAGAGTTATATCCTCACTGCTAGTGGAAAGTATTCCTGTTTCCTCAAGTGTATAAAAAACGTCCCTGTCCTGCTGTGAAAGAACATTATCTATAAGTGTATCTTCATAACCAAAGAAGCTCAGTACGTAGTCAGCCAGTTCCTCTATTTCCTTCTCATTCATGCCAGAGGGTTTGAATAAAATTTCCAGGGCTGTTATCAGCTCATCCCTCTTTATCACAGTCATCTCAATTTCGATGGGAATAGATTCTGCGACTATTTATTAATATCGCTTTTCTCAAGTTCCTTTTTCAATTTTTCTATTATAGAGACATCCCTGGGGTCAATATCCCTCTTTCTTGCAACATAATATGAAATATAATCCCCCTTGTGAATCAGTGTGAATAACTGTGAAATAATAGAATCCCCTTCCCCTTCTATCATTTTGAAATTGACCTTGCACAAATCAGATGTAATCCTTATCCTGTCCTGAATTTTTTTATCAGCAAACTTACTGTTCAATACAAAGAAATAAAATTGTTCCTTCCTGTAATCATTTTCCAGGGCCATTGTATCATTGTGGTTCAATTCAGGAAAATAACTCCAGTAAGAAATTATCTTAGAATTTTCGTTGAATTGAGTTTTCCACCTATATGCTAGTTCGCTGAAGGGGGGAGTTCCAAATATAACTGGAGTTTTCCTTCCTTTCCAGATATCCTCAGCAATTTCCTCATATTCATTTGTTTTTTCGTCAATTTTTTTTACATATTTTGCTGCTTCCTCAAAATCGCCACCTTTAAAACCAGCCCCTCTCAGCAGTGGAACTGTAAGATAACCGATTGCAGATCTTGGTTGTAAACCCTTTGGAATTATTATTGAATCATCAACCTCTTTTCCAAGTTTCCCACCGGAGGTTATTGCCTTAATTATTGCCCCTTTGATTCTTGCTTTCCTTAATGCGGTAATTGTCTCTTCAGTGTTACCAGAGTAGGAAATTGCAATGAATAAAGTCCTGTTATTTACAAATTCAGGAATATCGTAATTATCCACTGTAATTACCGGCTTTTTATTATAAATTTCTTTAAATATTCTTCCAGCTATACCCGAACCTCCCATTCCAGCTATAACAATATTTTCTATATCATCTGGAATTTCTAATTTAGATTTGAATAATATCTGTTCTCCTAACTGTTTTATTTCCTCAACATAATCCATATAACATTATAATTTTATTAATAAAAAATTTAACTTAATTCAAGGTTTATCCATCAATGCAGATCTGTTCATGATATTCCTGAGAAATTCTATTGCCTCTAACTCCTCCTTCCCCATGTCTATGGATCTCTTATTCACATACTGAAGTATTATCATCTTAACCAAATCAGGATTCGAAACCCTTCTTTCACGATAAATTTCCTCAGTCACAGAGTTAAAATTTTCCAAGGAATTTTTTATGCTTGAGTAGATTGATTTTTCTACTTGAGGCTTTATCTCTAGCAAATTATTGTTTATGAGCCCGATGTAAAGAGGCATGGGTAGAAAATTAGTAATCCTTCCCCATTCTTCATAAAGATCCATTTTCTCCATATTCTTGTTATAGAATTCCATAATTCTGCCTGGTTCTGTGAGCACAGGTTCTCCATTGCCTATAATTATTCTGTATCTGCTGGTCAATATTTTTCCATAATAGAATGATAGTAAGTCTCCTTTCTTTACATATACATTTTCGAAATCCTTTACTGTTAACATTATAGACGGACCATTGAAATAGGAAAAAATATTGCCTGAATTTAAAATTGAGTAATTATCAAGCTTTCTAACGGCTACCGGAGCCGGTAGAAACATTATATCACCTTCCATATTTTCATCACATTCTTGATAGCCCTCACATCTGAATTCCATTTGGGAAATGGATTGACTCACACAGAGTCCCTTGAGAATAAAATTATACTCAATGTTATCCGGATGAATAATTTCCATGAATATACTAAAAAAAATCATTGTTTAAATGTTTGTCCTCATTATTTAAGGAAAATTTTTTAACCTACTTGCCTATATTAATACGGTATTTATGGATCTACACCTCTCTGATGAGACAATTGCTATTAGAGATATGGTTAGAGATTTTTCAAAGAAAGAGATAGAACCCCTTGCATCCAAAGTGGATAAGGATGATTTTTTCCCGAAGGAAATTTTCAGGAAAATGGGTCAACTTGGTATTCTTGGCTTAACTGTATCGGAAGAATACGGTGGAGCTGGACTTGATTACCTCACCCAGGGCATTGTGCTTGAGGAAATTAGTTATTTTTCAGGATCAATTGGATTATCTTATGGTGCACATAGTAATCTTGTCATTGATAATCTCTTTAGAAATGCAAATAATGAGCAAAGGGAGGACTATCTTCCTGACCTCATTAGTGGGGATAAGATAGGCTCACTCTGTTTAACTGAGCCGAGTGGAGGCTCAGATGCCCTTGGCAGTATGAAAACATCATACAGAAAAGAGAGTGATAAGTTCATAATAAACGGATCAAAAACATTTATTACGAACGCACCGATTGCCGATACATTTTTAGTATACTCTAAGAATAATGATCGCTATTCCGCCTTCATCCTGAAAAGATCAGATGGTGTTGAGACACCAAAGTGGATAGAAAAAATGGGAATGAGAGGTTCCCCTACAGGGGAGGTTTATTTCAATGAACTTAAAATTCCACTTAATAGGCTTATTAAGAATGAAGGAGATGGTAAGAGAATTATATATGAGGGGCTGAATGCAGAGAGAGCCGTGCTTGCATTCGGTCCACTTGGAATTGCAAGAAGGGCGCTTGATGAAGCCATTGATTATTCCCAGCAAAGGGAGCAATTTGGAACTAAAATAGGAAATTTCCAGCTTATACAGGAAAAGTTAGCATACATGTTTTCGCGGCTTGAAGCCGTTCGTCTACTGGCTTATGAAGCAGCACTAATGACAAAGGAGAAAATAGTTGATCCCTCTTATGCAGCATCATCTATAATGCTTGCCTCGGAAACTGCAACACAGATAGCAAAGGATGCCTTACAAATATTCGGCGGCTATGGTTATACGTCAGATTTCCCACTTGAAAGGCTTCTCAGAGATGCCATATTGTATGAGATTGGCGCCGGTACCACTGAGATCAGGAAGATAGTTATTGCGAAGGCAATTCTAAAGAGGAGTAATAGATAACAATAATTTAAGTACGATTAATCAATATTAGTATAGGTGATACAAAATGGGAAATTTTAATGCAAAACTGCCCTCATATAAGAGTCTGAAGGGCATCAGTGAGAGAATGCTGGCTGAACATCTGAAATTGTACAACGGATATGTTAACAAAAGTAATGAGATAGTGGATAAACTTTCGTCAGGGACTGTTGACCTTTCAAAAAGTGCTGCAACATACAGTGAGTTCAGAGCTTTAAAACTCGAACAGACGTTCAATGGGAATGGAATGTACCTACATCAATTCTATTTCGAGAATTTATCAGATAATGCACCACAGATCCCACAATCCTTGAAAGAAGAAATTGAGAAAAATTTTGGCTCTTATGACAAGTGGAAAGATGAGTTCATTGCAACTGGAATGGCTGGCAGAGGATGGGCCGTACTAGGTTTGAATCTTGAAGATGGAAAACTCTACAATCTTCTTTATGATGCACATAACATAGGGGGATTTGTCACCATTGTGCCATTGATTGTACTTGATGTATTTGAGCACGCATATTTCATTGATTACGGAACGAACAGAAAGGACTATATCAATGCCTATATGGGACTCATAAACTGGACTGTAGTAGAGAAGAGACTAGAAAAAGCCAAGAAAATGCATAAGATTTGGATTGAGTAAATTTATTAACCCGTTGCCCCAGAGGAGGGGCCACAGGGCAACGGGCAGTTTTAAATTAAAAAGAATGATATTAAGTTTTACCGTCATCTCATAAATTTTCATGTAGATTTTTCATTATCCGGAATTTCAATCTCATCCATTTCATTTGTATCCATCAGGTCTCCATTTCTGAATCAAAGTTCATTTATTTGCTCCTTGAGATGTTGACACCTTCAACTTCAACATAAGGAGACCTCGTAGGGAGTGTTTCGTCCCACCATTTTACCTTCTTTGTTTCCTTGCTCATGCCTTCTATGTTTTTGAATATGTTTAAAAGGGAGTCGGATATTCTTATGCCACCCCAGCTTTCCCTTATTTCCCCATTTTCTATATAGAATATACCATCTCTTGGGATTGTTGAGAATACGCCTTCCCTGTAGTCCTGAAATCTAGTATACCACGTGTTAACTATGAACAGCCCTTTCTTTGTAGATGAGATCATATCGCCTATATCTTCATTTCCTGCCTCAACATTTATCTGCCATGGGGATGGATTTATGATTCCTGCATTTCCAGTGGATTCTGTATTATATTTCTTTGCGGTCGAATTGTTGTGAAGATAATTCTTCACTATTCCTTTCTCAATCACTGCTGTCTTCTTTGTTGAGGTGCCTTCATCATCCATAATGCGAGCACCTATCATGGTATCATCTGCTGGATCGTCATAAAGAGTGAACAGAGATGAACCTATTTTTTGCCCCATCCTTCCAGCAAAAAGTGACATTCCAGAATCCACCTGAAATGCTGAGGCCATCGGGATTGTATAAGAGGCAATTGAGGCAAAACATAACGGATGAAATATTACCTTATATCTTCCATCCTTTCCCTCTACTGTTTTTCCTACCTTCTTTGAAAGTTCCAGAAGTTCATCCTTTGCATCATCAAGTTTTATAAGATCATTATCGCTTGAAGTCATAAATGAAACCTGGGCTGGATTATCATAATCATTGAACGCTCTGGCAACAAATTCAATTCCATTAATACTGTCCTCCCCATTGTTAAAAGGAGTCATTATTTCATTTGAAATTTCCTTTTTATAGAGAACCCCACCAGCCCTCTTAACAAATGGTCTGATCTCATCTAAAAATTTATTCACATATTCGCTGCCATCGAAATTAATTATTTTTTCGTTGTTCTCCTTCCTCTTCCTGTATTTCTGTTTCTTATCATTTAAGCTGATGAAATCATCATTTTTCTCTATGTTAGAAAGTGCTTTAACAGATAAATCGAGTAAATTATCAAGATCATTTTCATTTTTAAGGTTAAACATGAATGTCCTGCCGTTTTTCGCCAAGAATATGCTTGCGTCTTCTACATCCCAGCTATTGTTGATATCTATTTCATTATTGGAGAATCTTACCTGATCTATTTTAATTCTTGTTATCTTGACCGCCGCTTGATCTACTTTCCTTGACACTTTATTGTACATTTTTTCAATATCCATTTCTCTCACCTCACATATATTCCCCTTAGTCTAACGTGTGGACCTCCCATCCATACATCAACACCCTGCATTGGATCCCCTTTCCCACAAGTGCCTGCCACAAATTCTAAATCCTTCCCTATTGCGTCCATAGAAGAATAGAAATTAATTGTTGTAGTTTCAATCACCGGTCTCTTTATTACTTCCCTTATTTCTCCATTTTTTATATGATATGCTTCTCTTCCAACATATTTTTCATTGAATCTTATATCATCTATGTTCCATTCTGTGAAGCTTTTCATATATATTCCATCCTTGACATCCTCTGTCATTTCTTCAAATTCATAATCCCCCGGTTCAATATAGGTAGTGCTCATACGGACCAGTGGTTCCTTATCCCATTCAGATGATCTTGAGGCTCCATTACTTTTTAATCCTAATCTTCCTGCACTTTCCCTGTTACTCAGGAATTCATTTATAACTCCATTCTTGTAAAGATATCTCTTCCTGGCCTTTACACCATCGCGATCATATTTATAATATCCGAAGCTGTGCTCGATTGTTGGATCATCTACCAGATTCACAATCTCTGAACCAACTTTCTTTCCTCTATCATCTTTCTTTATAAATGACTCTCCAGCCTGTGCCATTTCCCTACCTATAATTCTATCTGATTCCGTTGGATGGCCTGCACTTTCATGAGCAACTATACCGGAGACTTCTGGACCAATTATGAGATCGTATTTCCCTTCTTCAATCTTCTTTGCTTTTACAGCATTTTTTAGAACACTTGACTCATGCTTCATCACTTCTTCAAGTCTCCATTCATCAAGAGCTTCATAACCTCCAGCATAACCAAGCTGGAAATAACCTTGTTCATAGCTACCATTTTCCATATAACCCATAAAAAACATGAAACCCAGCTTAGGCAGTTTTGATTTTATTTGCGTCCCCTCTGAATTTATTAGAATCTCATCTTCAACATTGTCGTTCAGAGATATTATTCTCATTCCCATGTTTTCATTCTGTAGAATTGAATCTATCTCTTTAAGCCTCTTTATTTTTTCCTCAAATGAAATGTCACTTATTTTTATTTTCTGACCTACTTCCCATTCATCCTTGATAGGCTCTTCGTTGGAAAATGAGTGCCTTCCGGTGTGTTTCGATTTCCTGATAAGATTGTCAATTTCTTCCTTTATTTTAACCCATTCTCTGCTGTTAATTGCACCAAACGCAATGGATTCGTTTATGATTCTTATTCCTATTCCTGAATCCTTTGATACTCCACTAGCTGAAAGAGTTCCATTTTTCATGAGAATGGAGTTTCTTTCAGATGAAAAATATCTCACTTCGGCAAATTTTCCATTCTTGGATGCATATTCTAAAGCACGGTCAATAATTTCTTCCAATCTATCACCTCATTTCCTTCGCTCTTTCAACCATTTTCTCGAATTCGTCCATCAATTCTTTCATCGCTTTGTATAGATTCCATTCCCATGCCCTTCCATAGAAAGTTTTTGACTCCGTGACCATTTTACCCCTGACAGAATACTTTATCTCTCCACCTTGCTCATTATACTGTTCTATGTGTATATTTATTAACATGGGTTTCATTCTTTTCACCTTGGCTATATTCTTGGCTGTCCTTTCTATTATATCGTAAATTCTATTGTATATTTCAGGATCATCGAATTTAACCCCGGAAAGATTTACGAGAACAGATTCTCTTGGGAGACCCTTGACTATTTCATCCATGATGTCCCTGTGACTTATTATCCCCAGAGGCTTTTCTGAATCGTCTATTACTGTGCATACCCTGGCTTTCATCTTCTTCATTTCATTTATACACACCATAAGTTTTGATCCAGATTTTGCTATCACAGGAGGAGACATCACATCTTTTACCCTCACAGAAGCCTCATTCCGGAAATACTCGCTTTGATGCATCTTTTCCTTTTCCCTCCAAATCTGTTTGCTTATTTCATTCAGATTTACAACACCCGAAACCCGGCCCTTAGAATCGACGACAGGTATGCTTGCCTCATCTAGATCCCTCATTTTCTCAACAGCTCTTATCACAAGGTCATCTTCATTCACTGTAATAGGATCGCCTGACATAATTTCATCAACAGTGGAGTTTAGGATATCAGGCATTTTCAACAAAGAGTATATAATGTCCGATGTAGTAACAATCCCCTGGAGGGATTCATTTTCTAGTACCGGTATTGCTTTAATTCCATTGTCAAGCATCATTCTGGCAGTTTCTGCAATGTCTGTTTTTTTCGTAACTGTAGGGGTTTTTTCCATCACGTTGATTACTTTGGAATTAAGAACTATAGACGACCTTCTAAGAAAAATATCAAAATCCACCATACCCAGATACTTGTCGTCCTCTACAACTGGTAAGTGATGTATTTTGTTATCTGACATTTTGGATATTGCTTTAGAAATTGGTTCTTGCGGCCCTATGGTTATAACATTTTTTGTCATTATTTCTTCTACTGTTACCATACATACTTCTATTCACTACTTCTATTAATAAATTTATTCACTATTTCTAGAATTTACAATATCAGGTATAAATTCAATAAGCTCTGACGTGTAATATGAATAACCTTTCTTCTTGAATGCTAATAAACCTGCACTTCCTATTATATATGAAGAGAGGAAAGCAGAATGGAGAGTGTCCAATCCCCTTGATAAAAGTCCTGCTGTTGCACCAGTAACAAGATCGCCTGTTCCACCTCTGGTCATACTTTCGTGATGATAATCTCTGTTCCTTTTTAATACAGAACCATCTGTCACTATATCGACAGGCCCCTTTACAAGTAATGTAGCATTAATTTTCTTCGCGATTTTCTTTACATTCTCTTCACTTGGATCAAGGAGGAATGTATTTTTGAATTCACCACGATGTGGAGTGAGCACTGCCATACCCTTGAAATCATCTATCCCAGAAATTGCCGCAAGAGCATCAGCATCTATAACCATCTTTTTTCCATAGTGTAATGTATCCTCTATTATTTTGGTCGCACTTTCAATTGCAACAGGATTTTTAGAAATTCCTGGTCCTATTGCGACTGCCGTTGCTCTTTCAGAAATACTTTTCATTAATTCGTAGGTGTATTCAATGTATTCAGTTCCAGACTTCCTGATCATTATATCCTGTGTATGGGGTGTTATGAAGCCGTGTATTCTTGTAGGTGTGAAAAGAAATACCATGTCAGGCCCCATCCTGAGGGCAGATTTTGATACATATAAGGGGGCTCCGTAGTACTCCTTACTTCCTGCCACTATAACAAGAATACCATTGTCTCCTTTGTGAGAATTCTTTCCATTTACTGGAAAGGCCACAATATCGCCGGGACCTATCATCTCAATTACTTCTTTCGGAAATCCAACGTCCGCAACTATTATTTTTCCACACCTGGATTCGTCCATTCCCTCTTTTATGAACTGCATTGTCACCGTATAATCTGGCTTCACAGCAATAGCAGAGGGAAAGCCTGATGGTATATCCACGGAAATTATCTTTGTCTTACTGTTATTCAGTTTCTGAATTGCGGATGCGTATGGCTCCCTTGGAATTCCTGTTATTCCTACCCCTAACATTGCGTCAATAATTATATCGTATTCATCCAATCTTGGATCATCAATAATTATACCTCCGGCATTCTTGAATTCTTCAAACTTCTTCTTGGCAAGGTAACTTTCTGGTTCCTTCACTGGATATACTGATACTTTCATACCCGCTCTTAATAAAAGTATTGATGCTGTATATCCATCACCTCCGTTGTTACCGCTCCCACAGACTGTCAAAATATTCCTCGGCTTGAGGGACATAACAAATTCAGCAACTGCACCCCCTGCAGAATTCATAAGTTTTTCCATATCAATACCAGACTTCTCCGCATTAATATCTAAAATTCTTGAATCTATCAATTTGAACATGCCCATCTATTATCATTAAATATAATACCATTCTCTAATTATTTTCAGTTCAACCATTTCTTAAAAAGAATTATATCTTAATTTAATATCCTATAGTGTGATGAGAAGAGGGTCAGCTGAGCTAAGGCTGTGATGACCCCTATGAGTACTGAATGGTGATAACAATGAAAAGTGTAGAAGAATTGGCGAAAATAGCCAAACAATTGAAGGAAAAGGGAATGAGCGATAAGGATATAGCAACGGAGATGCACCTTTCCCTTAATACAGTAATATGGTTATTGAGTGGAGAATCTAAGAGTAAAGAAATTCCCAATGATGTTAAGATTGGCTGGAGAAGTATCGGAGTTTATGGAAACAGGATTTATAACCTAGCAGAAATAATGGCTGACATAATTGAAGAAGAGACATTTGCTGATGAAAAAGATGTAGATACCATTGTCGGTGTTACCATAAATGGAATACCCTACGCAACTTTCATATCTGATATTTTGGGGAAGGAACTTGCAATATACAGGCCACTTACCCAGAAGGCGCAGGGAACATTTTCCAGCAATTATGCGAAGGTTACGGGGAAAAGAGTTGTTCTAATAGATGATGTTATCAGCACAGGAGAGACAATAACAAAAGCTATAGAGGCTGTGAAGGCTGAAAAAGGAGAGGTAGCACTCATTGTAGTTATAACTAATAAAACAGGAAAGGATGATGTCTTGGGGGTACCAGTAAGGTCCCTGATTAGAGCAAGGTTGATTGGATAATGCATTGGGCTGATGTAGTCGCTTCTAAGGTAACTGGAAAGCAGGTAGTATCTACCGCCATATCTCCTTCGGGAGAAATTCACGTCGGTAATATGAGAGAAGTCTTGACAGGAGAGATTGTTTCAAGAGCTCTCAGGAAAGCTGGAATAGCGGTTAAATTTTACTATGAGGCAGATGATATAGATCCACTGAGAAAGGTTCCCAATGGAATAGATCAATCTTTTTCAAAATTTGTGGGGCAGCCATTATACAAGATACCAAGCCCCGACGGAAAACACACTTCCTGGTCGAATCAATTCATAGATCCATTTGTGGAAACTTTAAATCTTGTAGGGGCAAAGCCTGAGTTCCTCTATACCCACGAACTCTATGAGAAGGGTCTTTTTAACGACCTAATTAAGAAAGCTATTGAAAATAGAGAGAAAATTTCGTCAATACTATCTGAGGTATCTGGAAAAGAAATAAAGGGAGAATATTACCCACTGAACGTAATTTGTGAAAATTGTGGAAGAATAGATAAAACAATAGTCAAGTCAATTGAATGGCCTTATGCGGAATATCATTGCGAAGCTTGCGATTATGTTGGGAAAAGGGATGTCAGGAATGGAGGTGCTAAACTTCCATGGAGAGTGGAGTGGCCGGCAAAATGGGTAATTCTTGGAGTAACTATAGAACCATTCGGTAAGGATCATGCTACTGCTGGTGGCTCATATGATACAGGAAAGAGAATTGCGAAGGAGGTCTTCGGAATTGACCCCCCTACTCCTGTGGTATATGAGTGGATTCATCTAAAAGGAATGGGTGCCATGCACTCATCCAAGGGGATATTGATTAGGGCAATAGATATGGTAAAAATGGTCCCGCCTGAAGTACTAAGATTTCTGATTGCAAAAAATAATCCTGAAAGGCATATAGAAATTGATGCGGGTAGAGGTTTAATTTCACTCGTCAATGAATACGACCAGTATGAAAGAATATACTTTAAAAAGGAACCTCCGTTTGACCCTGAAAAGGAGGAGGATTACAGGAGAATTTATGAACTTTCACAAATATCAGATGTACAAGAAAAAATTCCCGTTCAGGTACCCTATAATCACATCATAAATCTAGTCCAAATAAAGAAGGACATTAATGAAATTATGGAAGCCCTTAGATGGTCAGGATATGATCTGTCCGGTAATCTGGAAAGCCTGAAGAAGAGAATTGAAGCCGCAAAATTCTGGCTTGAGAATTTTGCTCCAGATGAATTTAAAATAACGATAAAGGAGAATCCTCCCAATATAAAACTTGATGAGAATGAGAAAAATTTCCTGAGAGAGGTCTTGAATGGCTATTCTAAAGGATTAAATCCAGATGATATAAATAAAATGATACACGACGCATGTTCAAAGACAGTTGGAGACCAGAAAAAATGTTTTTCTACCCTTTATAGAATAATTCTAGGAACGGATACAGGGCCAAGAGTAGGTTTTCTCATGACATCTCTTGATCACGATTTTGTGGCAACAAGGATAAAATTTTTCATAGAAAATTAATTTTTATTTCTAATTCTATCTCTGTATTTCTTTCCTTCCTTAAGCATTCTATAATATTCCTCTTCTCCGCCTGGAACCTTTTCATCAATCCTTTCCTGGTCAATAGATATCCTTCTAGGTCGGAAGAATGGTAGGAAGAAGAATATAATTAATATAATAAATATTATAAATAATATTCCTATATAAATATTCATTGTATCTTTTCCATGATTTTTATGCCAAGAATTTTTTCTATTTTCTTAGCTGTGGCCTTATCTGGTTTTATTTCTTCTCTTTCAATTTTAGCCAGAAGGTTTTTCTTTTCTTGGAGTTTTACTGCAAGTTCCTCTTGGGACATCCCCAGCTCTTCCCTTCTTTTCTTGATTATTTTTCCAAAATCTAAAACTGGTTCATCATCATCTATAAGTTCCCTCGGTGTCCTTTTTTTCATAGGAGTATGGACTATGGGATTAGAAACTGGAGACTGAACTACGGCCTTTGTTATCCTTGGAATTTGAAATGATGAAGGCTGCCTAACCTCTTTACCATATTTGGCACATTCATCACATACCTTCATTGTCGCCCCATCTATAATAACCTCATGATAATGCTTAATTTCCTTACCACATAATTCACAGTTCATGGTTTATCTTAGTGAAAATAGGTAAATAATTTTAATCCTTTGCTTTCTAGTAAAGAATATAAACATCTTAAAAATAAAGGATGAAGGGGCTGTGGGGTAGCTTGGTATCCTACGGGCTTTGGGAGCCTGAGACCCCGGTCCAAATCCGGGCAGCCCCACTGAGTTCATGATTCGATTCTTCCATCTTGACATTTCTATTATGTCTTCCTCACCTAATAGAAAACTTTTAGAGAAAATTCTGGGCTTATTCTGCAATATCTGCCTGAGGGGCATAAATTACATCTAAAGATGGTAATGATTTACGGGGGATAGATTTGGAATAATTATAGCTCAGATTTTTCTTCATATACTCTATTATATATGGTATTTGTTAGTACTTAATTTAGTCCTTATTATTCCTTTATCTTTTATTTAAAAATACTTAATTTATGCACTGAATGCCTTTACATTTTAGGTATAATTTATAGTAGCTAAATGGTAGCTTATTACATTTATATACTGTCCTTTTTGCCTGATATTGGGACATAAGTCATTAACTCTTTAGCACAATCACATAAACACGCTTGCCTATGAACTTCCTGGGAACGTCCACCTTGGCGGAATTGCCAAATGGAGTCACAGTCTTCTCATAAAGTGTCTCCACTCCGTCCCTGATTGTGATCTTTTTATTCGTTATGGATATCTCTCTGTTACTTGCCATGATTATGGTATATCCATAGATATACTTATATATTTCCATTCAATCATCTACCGTGATCACTCAACGGAAATATGAACAATTCAAGGAATCTATTGATTCTCTGATGGAGGAATACAGGGAGAGATTCTCAGTACCGGTGATCACGGATTGGAAAGAGTATGAGAGAAGCTACAAGACGAGGATGATGAATGTTGCAAGGGAGATAAGGCAAATGGTTGAGAGCTCTTCCAATATGATGGTAGAAGAGTTTGGAAGACGCTCATTGCTGGAAGCAAGGGAAAAGGTCTTCATCCTTCTTGTAAAAGAGATATTCCGCTTAAGCAACAGGAAGGCAGCATATCTCCTTCCGTTGCTTGGTATAGGGAAGGAGATAAGCTACAAAACAGTGGAGAGGCTCTATTCAGACCCTCTTGTAATCATGATACTCAACAACATGTTCGTTGAGTCCATTAATAAAAAGGGCATCTCTTCAGTTGAAGCATCTGGTGACGGAACAGGTTATTCCTTAACCGTGACAAAGCACTACCGTTCCCTGAGGGAGAGGAACGGCGAAGATATCAAGGAAGGGAAGTTCGTATATTCATTCGCACTGATGGATCTGGCAACAAGGATGTATGTGGGGTATGCAGTTTCAGTGAAATCTGAAATGGATGCATATCACAAGGCATTAGAGATGATAGGCAAGATGCGTATCGACCTTAAAAGCGTCCGCTTGGACAAATATTACTCTGGACAGAGCATACTTGATGATTTCAATGAAAACACGATGATATTCCTCATTCCAAAGAAGAATTCCAGGATAAGAGGCAGAAGGA
>JAGDXO010000056.1 GCA_023256615.1 Thermoplasmata archaeon | reverse complement strand
TCAAAATTAAATTCTCACCAAAAATTAATATTAAAACAAAACTTAGCTAAATTATGTTCAAAGATGATCTATTAAAAAATAAGGCAATATTGATTACTGGCGGAGGAACTGGAATTGGGAAGGAAATGGGTTATAAATTTGGGAAACTGGGTGCCAAAATCGCTATTCTCGGAAGAAGGGAAGATGTGCTAAAGGATACCGCGGAAAAATTCACAAATGAGGGTATAGATGCAATATTCCACAGATGTGATGTAAGATCACCTGAAGAGATTTCAAGGGCATTTGATTATTTTGTTTCAAAATTTGGAAGAATTGACATTCTTGTCAATAATGCGGCGGGGAACTTTGCATCTCCTTTTGAAGAGCTATCACCACATGCTATAGACGCAGTAATTGGTATAGTACTTCATGGAACATTATACATGACGCTTGAAGCTGGAAAAAGATGGATTTCAAATTCACAGAAAGGGGTGGTTCTGGATATAGTAACAACGTACGCCTGGACAGGGTCAGCTTTTGTAGTTCCATCTGCAGCAGCCAAGGCAGGAGTTCTTGCAACCGTTAGATCCCTGGCGGTTGAATGGGCCAGGTATGGAATCAGGCATGTTGCAATTGCACCTGGACCATTCCCAACTGATGCAACAAGAAAGAATCTATTCCCCTTACCTGGAATGGAGGAGGCTCTGATAAATAGGGTTCCACTTGGAAGAGCTGGTACAATGGAGGAAATTTCAAATCTGGCAGCCTATCTTGTTTCTGATGAAGCATCTTTTATAAATGGAGAGGTTGTCACAATAGATGGCGGAGAATGGTTAAAGGGAGCAGGACAGTTTAATGATCTTCTTCAGCTCACAAAAGAACAATGGGAAATGTTAAAATCAATTTCTAAGAAAAAATAAATTCTTGCATTCATGAAAGTGTAGCCCTTCCAGGATACTTTCTCCTTTCTTTAACCCTTAAAAATAAAAACGCACCGCTTGTCCTTCCTGTAAATGATATCGTATACATGGTCAAGAGACCATAATATAAACCATAAATATTTGAAAAAAACTGTGCGGCATATCCACCAATTATGGAACCAAAAAAGGTGATGAATCCGAGGAATGAGTTGTAAAGTCCAATGTATATCCCTCTCTTTTCCGGAGGTGCTGAATCCAATATGTATGCAGTAAATGCTATGTTTGAAATGGCTGTAGAGAAGCCTGTGACTGCAGTTATTAAATAAATTACGTTAAGTGAATGAGCAAAACCGTAGGCCAGTGGGACAGGAATGAAAATAAATCTGCTCAAGGTCATGAAATTCTTTGTTCCAAATCTGTCTATCATTTTTCCAAATATTCTCAAGAATGGTACAGTGAATATTAAACCGATTAAATTTATAATGCCAATTTCAAGAAAAGTAGCCTTAAGAACATCAACTGTGGTAATGTAAAATAGAGGCCATGATATTGCCATAAAGAAGTTGTAAAAAGATTGTGCAAATAAAAAGTAACGGAAATCCTTATCAGAAGAGAGCATTTCTTTCAAAGATAGCCCTTCGGGTTTTTTATAATCATCTTTTCTTTCAGAAGCATATAGCATAATCAGAGATGCAAAGACACCGATTATTCCGGCAAAATAAAATGGTATGAAATAGACTGTTATTGAGTTATAATGATAATAATAAGCATATGCGATGAAAAATACACCAGCCATCATCATTGATAAATTGGAATAGAATGATAGGTTTCCTATAAAAGATGCTCTCTTTTCTGCCTTTGAAACCTGACCTATCATTGAATTCCAGGCCGGGACAACCATTGCAGAAAATATTGATTGAGCAATTATTATCCCTATTACTATATAAGGAGATTTTACAAATATGAATGCTATATACAAAAGTGAGGAAATAAACCCGCCAACTACTACAAACAGCAACCTTTTTTTCATAAGATCGGAAACTTTACCCCAAATGTATTGGAATATATTTGGAAACAAGTTGGATGAAGCTTGAAGTATTCCCATTTGGGAAGAGGTAAAACTGAGAGCTGCTGCATAGTAAGGGATGAATGGAGATGCAAGGCCAGAACCAAAATTTCCTATCAATTGATTCATATACATAGAAAATATTGTTCTTTTCTCCTCTTTTTCATCAACCATTTATGGGTTAAGATAATACGAGTTCAAAAAATTTGGTATAATTATTTAAACAGCTTTGAAAAATCAATCGGCTGTAATGAAATATTATATATTTAAAGGGCAATCAAATTTACAATGATTAAATTTATAAATAAACATTAAGTATATTGAATTACTCAACATTCTCGTGGATAACAAAGTAATAAAGGTAACAAATTTAGTAAAAAAATATGGAGATTTTATTGCCGTTAATGGTATTTCTTTTGATATAAGCAGAGGCGAAGTTTTCAGTTTGCTTGGGCCTAATGGCGCTGGTAAAACAACTACCGTTGAAATTCTCGAAGGAATAAGGAAAAAGACTTCCGGGGAAGTGATAATTCTTAATGAAGATCCGGAAAATAACAGGAAGCTAATTGGCGTTGTAGGGATACTCCCTCAGGATTTCAATTTCCTTTGGAATTCTACCCCAATGGATGCGCTGAATTTTTACAAGAAGGCACTTGGTAGTAAGGGTGATATAAGGGAACTGCTTGAAAAGGTTGAGATCTATGATAAGAGAGATGTACCTTTCCAGAAGCTTTCCGGAGGTCAGAAACAGAAACTTGGACTTGCTATAGCGATGTTAAATGAACCTGAGGTTCTATTTCTTGACGAACCAACTTCAGGTCTGGATCCTAAAGCCAGGAGGAATATATGGAAGGTTATAGAAACTCTCAAAAAAGAGGGGAGGAGTATACTGCTCACAACACATTATCTTGAAGAGGCGGAAATCCTAGCAGATAGGGTAGCTATAATGAATCATGGCCAGATTATTGATACAGGAACACCAATGGAAATAATAGAAAGACATCACAATAAAGATAGATTAATAATAAGGGCGCCTCAATCTATCTCTCAATCCCTTAAAAAAGTAGGATTTGTTGGGAATTACAGTGATGGGTATCTAGAGATAGAGCTCTCTGAGTCCAGGGACGCTGCTAAAATAATCAATTATCTTGTTGATGAGAATTTATCATTCGAGGATTTTACTCTCAAAAGAGAGAGTCTGGAGGATGTGTTTGTTAGAATGGTAGGAGATGAGGATATTGAATCTGAATAATATAATTGCTTATTTCAAACTTCATTCTAGGGCCTATTTTAGATCAAAAGGTTCCATATTCTTTCAGCTTGCGTTTCCAATAATTCTCATGATAATTTTTGGTGCCATATTCGGTGGCAGCAGTACTGCACCTACACAGCTTGTTATACAGAATGAAAGCCCTTCACAAATTTCTTGGGAAATTGTGAACGCTATAAATGATACAGGAATTTTCAAAGTGAAAATTTTGAATGAGAATAGTTCTATTAATAGTTATATAAGTGATAATTCAGTTTCAGCTGCATTACTGATTCCAAAAAATTTTACTCAAAATTTTGCTATGAATGGAAGTGCATCTCTGATATTTACCGGAATTGGTAATCCCCAGGAAGAACAACAGGAATACCAAATTCTAAACAATGTAGTAACATCTATGAATTATAAAATTGAAGGAAAGAACCCTTCATTAGTTCTTAAATCTGACTACATAAGCCAGCAGAGCCTGAAGGAAGTTGATTTTTATGTACCTGGTCTGATAGGATTTACTATTTTAAATTCAATGTTTGCAATGATATATCAGGTCCCAAATTACAGGAAGGACAGAATATTTAGACAGTTATCATTCAGTGGTATTTCTAAAGGAGAATGGGTTATATCTACTGCCCTTTTTAACTTCCTTTTGACAGTACTTTCGGATGCCATTCTTGTTATAATAGCATATACATTATTCGGTGCATCACTCAATTTTACTATTTTAACATCCTTGGTCACACTGGTTATATTGTTTTCAGGTATGCTCCTGTTCATAGGTATAGGGATTCTTGCCGGCATGGTTTCAGATAATGAAGAGACTGTTTCTGTAATAGGGAACCTTATAATTTTCCCAATGATGTTCCTGTCAGGAGTATTCTTCCCCTTGGCCTTTGCCCCTTCATATGTGAAGACTATCTCTGATTTTCTGCCTTTAACTTATTTCATAAATTCGCTTAATGATATGCTAATTTATAAAAACTATTCCGTGCTTGAGCTGGAAGTCCCCATACTAATAGTATTCTCAATAGCTATCTTCCTCATATCTGTAAAATTATTCAAATGGAATGAATGACTTTTTTTAATTTTTATACTTTTTCATATAATGCATTTGTCATTGACGAATGGCTCTGAGGAAATCAGGCAAAATATGATAATATTGAATCCTAATTCCTAATTTTTTGCGGAAAACTGATTTTTAGTATACATGTTTACACATATTATGTCTGAAAAATATATAGAAGTTAAGAAATTTGCAGAAGCCTCCCTCGGACAAATGCCAGAGGTAATTGAGCTTTTATTCCATATGAATGAGAACGCTGCAATGGAGCAGTTCCAAGAAAATGGAATATTGTATCTTGGAAGAACCAGTTTACCTAAGAAAGTAATGCCCTTAATTGCAATGAGCGTAGCCCTGGCAAATGGACCTAAGGAGTCGGCCATGATTCATTTCGCTCTTGCTAAAAAATTTGGGGCATCCAATGAGGAGATTTTGGATGCAATAAGAGCCACTAAAATGGCATTGATGTCGTCTACCCTTGACGCTTCTGAGACCATTAATATGAATATTAAAAATTCTGAACTCTCTGAAAAAGAAGAATCTGAAAAGGTATTAGAAAAACTGAAGAAAGACACTGGATTGGTGCCAGATAGACTTTACGAAATTTCAGATTTTTCTTTTAATCTGCTGAAGGAACATCTTAGGGAGAAATCCTATCTTTTAAATCCTGTTAAATTAGAAAGTAAATATGTTTTCGCTATATCTTATGCAGTCAGTACTTCAATACACGACCATGAATGTCAGGATGTCTACCTTAAACAGTTCATTAAAAAAGGTGGAAACTCACATGAGATTGAAGATATTCTAGCAATCACGAGATTTCTGGTTGGGAACAGAGCATTCGTCAATGCCATCGATATTCTCAGAAAAATGGTAAATGAGTCTTGAATGTTTTAAGTGCCATACTATTAAACTATTTATCTAATTTTTATAATTCAAAGTAAATGACCTCATTTTTCTTTTCCCTCCATTATATTCAATCCCATTATCATTTAACCAACTGTGTGCAAAGAACTTTAGGACGGATATAAAAAAATTTAATTTATGAAAAAAATAAATAATAAAAATGTAAGGTATTTAGACTACGATTTCTTCGACAGTTTTCTTTGATGTTCTTGGGCCAAATAGCAAGATGTCTATTACAACTATTAGAACAAACACCCATATTATTGCAAATACTGCAAGAGCTCCATGAGGTAGGAATACGTATGCTATAAACAATGTTAGAATAGACGTAGATATTCTGCTAACTGAATAAACTGTACCTGCAGCTGTTGGTCTGATTCTTGTAGGGAAAATTTCAGCCTGATATGTATGATAGAAATTCGAAAAATTCCAAAGGAAGAAAGCAACCAGAAATCCCAGTATAACTGCAATCGTAATATTATTTGCGACGGCAAACAATGTTCCAGTAATTGCAGCAAGAATGGCCATGGATATTATTCCATATTTCCTTTCCACTTTATCTATTATGAATATGTTGAATATACTACCGAAGAAGAATCCGGTATAGATTATTGTTGCAAATCCTAATGCAGCTGTTATCGTAAGTCCCTTTGATACCAATAGACCTGGTGCAAAGGTAGCAAAACCATAAAATATTCCTGATTGGAAGAATTGGAATACCAGCATCATTATTGTTCTTTTTCTGACGTCAGGTGCAAATATATCTTTGTATGATGATTTTGATATTTTTGGGTTTATCGATCTATTTACGGGAGGAAGCTCCTTCAAATTCTTTTCTTTCTTGATTCTTTCTTCAATGTCTGTCATTATCTTATCGGCTTCTTCGGATCTTCCCTGAGTTTCCAGCCAGCGAGGTGATTCTGTTAATCTTAATCTTACCAACCATACGAATATGGCAACTATTCCCATGAACCACATAGGAATTCTGAAGGAATAATACCCCATATGAGATGTTAATTTTGTCATATAAACAATAACTGGGGCGGCCGTTACTGCAATCGTATAAATTACTGCAAGACCCTTACCCCTTATTCTTCCCTGAACAACCTCTGAAGAATAACTATCTACCAAGGGAAATTCTCCTCCAACTCCTATTCCCCCTATAAAGACAAATAATGCTATTAATTGCCACACTGGCATTAAGCCTGCGAGTATCATTCCAAAGCCAAAAATTAGCTGATTATAAAGGAAAACTGTTCGTCTCCCCTTTTTATCCCCGAGCCATCCAAAAAATAGAGCTCCAACAAATTCACCCAGGAAGAAAGGTACTGGTATTGCATACTCTGCTAGAACGCTCCCCTTTGGGAACATAAAATAAGCTGCTACAAGCGTTAATACTGCACCATTTCCCAAAAGCATCAATGATTCGGCCCATTCTCCACTAGTAAGCATTAGTAGAAAATTACGGTGAAACTTACTGAATGGAAGCCTTTCCATCCTGGCTGCAATACTGCCTTTATTCAATTGATCCTGCGCCATACCTAATGAATCTATTTGTCATTACTTATATATTATCTCTAACCGATTAGAGTTTATTTTGTTTGAAAAGATAATTCTTGAAAATTGAAAATTACTCTATTTTAAGATTTGAATTCCACAATTAAATTTCCTTAATCTTCTCAGCCTTTACTATAATTCTACTTTTATGAATAATCTTATTGTCCTTATCATATCCAATAATTTTAAGATCATCGGCCCCAAGATTGTTAAGGAAATTGAGACACTGAGAAGCTATTTCTGAATTTTCCTTAATAGGATATAACCATTCGGAAAACGATAAATCCTCTACTACTATTTTCTTATCAATATCTTTAAAACCAAATTTCTGAAAATAATCTTCATAATCCTTCTCTTTCAGAGCACCAATATGTGTCTTGTCTCTTAACGTCTCTAATTTGTTGAAGAGATCTTGAAAATCATTTTCGGGTGACAGCATGTCAACGATAATCAGATTGCCATTCATGTTTAAAATCTCATTACATTTCTTGAAAAAGATATCCTTATATTTGAAATGATGGAGGGCACGCCTGATTGTAATAATGTCATATTTTAATCTAGATTCGAAATTTTCAAAATCAGTAGTTAAAAAATTTACATTATGTATTCCCTTTGAGTCAATTAAATCCTTGGCTTTATTTATCATTGACTGTGTTTGATCTATCGCTAAAACGCTTTTGCATTTTTTGGAAAGTTCTAGTGCTGTAAATCCTGTTCCAGTTGCTACATCAAGACAATTATTAGCCCCATTATTGATCATTTCATCTAAAATAATAAGATCCCTTCCCATTTTATGTGATTTACTCTTAGAATATTCATCAGCGAATTTTTTAAAAAATGGATTTTCTGGCATCAGTAGATATAATAAGTCTCAATTAAAAATTTTCTCAGGTTTTTCAAATTTTACGAGTGTATATTGATAATTATTATTCATTTTTCCTATTGATATTCTATATCGCATACATTTATAATTGGAATTAAGCAAAGGATATATAATACATATAACATTCTTTCTAACATGTATTTCCTCTCAATATCTATAAAAAGTGATTGTGGCCTTTCAAGGGCTGCGCAATCGTCAGAGAAAAAAATAATAACTCTCAACCTAATTAATAAACTAAATTTGAATAATATTGTTGCATTTACCCTATCTCAGGATATTCAAACACTGAAGGATGGATTGCTCACCGATTTCAAGAAATATAATATACTCAAAGGTAAGAAATCATCCTTCATATTTGGCGTTAAGGATTCACATGGTATAATACCTTCAATTTTAGATTCATCTTCGATTCCACTCTTTCCTTTTTATGCAGAGAATGGAAATGAGACTTTCCAGCTTTTGACACCCGATAAGGATAGCATTGATATTTTAATTTCATACATAGAAAAAACCAATAAAATAGAGACAACCAGCTACGAAAGAATTCTAGACGGTGATTCCCTCCACACTATATTCAGAAAGATAAACAGAATCGCTTATATATCCAATCTTACAGATATGGAAATGAAAATAGTGAGAAGAGCGTTGAATGAGGGATTTTATTCTTGGCCAAGGTCATTCGACTTAATGGCGATATCCAATTCATTCAATCTGACAAAACCCACTGTTCTTTACCACCTAAGGAATGCAGAAAGAAAGATAATGGAATCATTATTTGGCCAGTAAATTTGCCTGTAATTATATGATATGCTCTTTCTTGAACCTTTCTATTTCCTGTAAACTATATCCTAACGTTTTTAGTATCTCTTCCGTATTCTCGCCCAATTGCGGGGGATCACTCAACTGGATATTACCTAAAGGAGATATTGGGACCTTTAAATTTTTTCCACTGTATTTTACTTCGACCATTTTGTTTTGCGCGTGTAAATCATTTAAAAGATCCCATGGTTTATTCAATATTGCGTAGCTGATATTTTCCCTGTCCAGCAGTTTAGTTATTTCCTCTAATGAAATCCGAGAAATTAATTCTGATATCTTTGGAATTAGTTTATCTCTGTTACTATACCTAATGGCATTTGTCGGAAATTCATCAGCATTCAAGGAAAATATACCACAGAATTTTTTCCATTGATCATCTGTTGTAACAGCTATGAAAATTTTCTTTTCATCAAGAGTGTTGAAGAAATCGTAAATTCCCCAGGCAAAACCTTCTTCATTTAAAGGTTTTAAATCCCTACCTATTAATTGGTGAGAAGCAATGTGCTGACCCATAAAGAACTCCGCTGTTTCAAACATACCTATAGTTATTTTCTTTCCCTTACCTGTTTTTTCCCTTTCAATTATTGCATTTAAAACAGCTATTACTCCAAACATCGCTGCACTCATATCGACTATCGAAGCCCCTACCCTCATTGGCCTATCTCTTGTTCCTGTCATATAGGCTAGTCCGCTATGAACTTCGATTGGGAAATCCAAAGATTTTCTCTTTTCATATGGGCCTTCCCCATATCCCCTTATAGAGAGATAAATCAACCCATTATTGAGTTCGGACATCTTTTCATAATCCAGCCCCAAGGAATATAGAGCACCATATCCCAGATTATCGATTAGGACATCCGTATGCTTAATCATGTTCTTTAATAACCCTACACCCTCTTTCTTCTTTAGATCAATTGTTATACTTTTTTTATTCCTGTTGTAAAAGGGATAAGCACCAGAACTTGTTCCGGTTAATGTCCTAGATATATCACCATATCCTGGTCTCTCTACCTTAATGACCTCAAAACCAAGATCTGCCAATAAGAGTCCTGCTGTTGGACCAGCTACTATGTGTCCTATTTCTATAACTCTCATATTACCTCACCATAAAATTTTATTACTTCTAGAGGATCGATTGTACGCCCTTCGTTCACTGCAACATCTTTAATCTTGTTCAATACAACCTTAACTTTCCTTTCATCAATCTGTATTCCGTTCCTCTTCAATATTTCCTTTATAATTCCTGATCCTGCATACACATTTAAGGAAATATACGAAGATGGAAAATTAGATGAAGTTGAATGGGTTCCTGCTGTAAGTGATTTGACATTCCTTCCATAAATTGGGATATTTCTCACGAAAAAATAATAACCTATTTTATTCAGAATGATCTCCAATAAATGATCATAACCTTTAGTTAGTCTATCAATATTCACATTATTATCAATTCCTTCTTTGTTTAGATATTCTACTATAGTTAACATATCAGCAATGCCATTTCTTTCACCCAATCCTAAAATAGTTGTGTCTACGTAATCACATCCTGCTTCTATTGCGGCTATTGTATTTGCTACAGCTAATCCTGAATCATTATGGCAATGCACTTCTATTTTCGATTCAACTTCTTTTTTCAAATTTGAAATGACATCATATACCAACTTTGGCCGTGCTCTTCCTGTTGTATCCGGAATCTGGAGGACATCAGCACCACATTCTGATAATTTCCTGGCAATTGGAATGATTCTATCTATATCATATTTGACCATATCAACGATCGCCACTTCCACCACGCGACCTTTAGATTTTGCATAATGAACGGTTTGACAAATTTTCTCTAAATCAAAATCCGTAAATGGTAAGTGAAGGGAAATATTTGACCCAGTTTCAGAGATTAAATCTATATCTTCCTTAAGTGTTCGGCCCAAGCTGAAAGTTTCTTCAAATAACTTTTCCTTGATAATGTCCTTAGTTATATTATATTCAGATATGTGTGCACTGGGATAAGAAACCAATGCCCTCTTTATCCCTGTTGATGAAATTAATCTTGCTAACTCTATTTTCTCCTTATAACTAAATGAGATTCCAGGAGACTGTAAGCCTTCTCTTAAAGTATCATCTGTGATCATAGTTTCTCATAATAAATTAATATTTTAATGATTATTCTAACACATTTTAATTATATCGTCTTAATTTATGCTATATTCAAATGACTCTGATCGACTGGAGTGCCATTATAAATAGATTGGAGCTATTCTTTTTACTCTTCCTTCTGAAAATAAGTTAACTGGAAACCCTTTTCCCTTTGGGGAATCGTGTTTTATGAGGTTTTAGTGATTTTTCCGGCCGGAGTTTTTGCATTAATTGGAATTTCTTCGATGGCTCTTGCAATTCATTGATCAAACTTTCTAAATTTGATTGGGATCCTTGGTTTATGATTATAAGTGTCAGATGAGCCAACATATTTGTAATCTGGATGTGATTTTAGAAATTTCTTTACATACTCGCATTCTGACATCCAATATTCTCCAATAAAGTTGCTGTAACTGTAATAATTATTATCTTTATCATTCAGTATGAAAAAATCTAGCATTAGCGAACCAATTGGCATACTGTGAACGATATAAATGAAAGTCCTTTTCTTCATTGGATTTCAACTATCTATATAGCTACCCTATCTCCTGTCGACTTTATGCGGGAATGATCCCTTCATAACATGATGATGCGCATTTCCAGTAACAATTATCTTCTTCACATTTGTAATCGCATTTAAGCAGGCATACCTCTTTATCTACTGAGTTATTTTTCATAGTAAATGGATTCAAATTCTACTATTTAGGTTTATTCTAAATATTGGAAGACATATTTAAATCTAATTAATGTTTCATGGAACCAGATTTTCCTTTATGATTTCTGCTATATCTCTAACTTTCAATTTATCTGACAAATCCATTGTTCTTGATGCATCCTCCATCATTGCCATGCAGAATGGGCATGCAACAGCAAGCTTTTCGGCATTAGTCTTCATAACTTGTTTCATTCTTAGGTGACTGATGGATTGATCACTCTTGACCTTGTACCAGTAATTTCCCCCTCCAGCACCACAGCACATACTCTTCTGGCCGGATTCTTTCATTTCTATGAGGTCTCCTGTTGAATTCAAAATAAATCTGGTATCCTCAAATTTTCCATTTATTCGACCCAAATAGCAGGGATCGTGAAGTGTTACTGTTTCTGGATTCTTTTTTACTTTTAACTTCCCTGATTTAACTAGATCTGCCAAAATTTCAGAATGATGAACAACCTCTACCTCAAGCCCGAATTTAGGGTATTCATTTTTAAATGTGTTGTAACAGTGTGGACAGGCGGTCACTATTTTTTTAACATTATATTTCTTGAATGTTTCTATATTCTGGTTGACAAGTTCCTGAAATCTACCTTCTTCTCCTATTCTTCTTGCAGTTTCCCCGTTGCATTTTTCTTCCGATCCCAGAATCCCAAATTTAACCCCTCCCTTCTTGAGCAGTTCCATAACAATTTTTGCATTTTCCTTTCCTCTGGGATCGAAGGCGCCCATACATCCTACCCAGTATAGTAAATCCATTGAACTTTCGTATTTTGGTGCATAGTTTAAAAGATCATCTCGTTCAGAAGGAACTCCACCAAAAGGATTCTGTGCATATGTCAGATTGTTGAGGTAATCAACTGTTTCTTTAGGTATTTTGCTTTCCATTATCAAATTCCTTCTGGTTTCTATTACAAATGAGTGTGGATCAATTAATACTGGGCATTCCTCTACGCACGCCTGACAGGTCGTGCAAGCCCATGCAGCATTTTCACTCATTATAATATTGCTCATTTCAACATTTCCGTCATAGACAGTTTTCTTTATGTTCTGAAGAATTACCCTTGGATCTAGGTCACTGCCAGACATCACGGCAGGACATGCTCTTTCACATCTCCCACAGTCAGTACAAGAAATAGCCTCTATTTTTTTTGATAAGGGAAGATCAGAAACATTCTTTGCCCCAACCTTGAGATCAAAATTTCCAGATACTAAAGCCTCTGAGAGAAGGAATGGAGTTGTAATTTCTCCTCTAGGTTTTATATTTCTGACTGAGATTCCAACACTTGATAGAGCAATGTGAGAAAGTTTTGAGAATGGTATATAAGCTGCTATTGCGAAAGCTGTCATAATATGGATGAACCATAAATCTCTATAGAGCTGGATCCCATTCGTTGCATGAATTCCAAGATATGGGAAAATGAAACTAATTTCCCATTCCACAAATCTGTATTCATCAAAATAATTTCTGAAAAGATATATCTTCAATCCACCGAGTATGAATCCTTCAAGAGCAAGTACTAACAGGGAGCCAATAATTATATAATCATCCGCGACAGTGTCCAGTTTTATTCTTTTAATTAATCTCCTGTAAAGGGCCATAAGAAGCCCAGCCACCAAAATAATACCACCAAAATTGGCCCATAATTCAAAATTCAGATAAAAATCTCCAGTCAGGATACCAAATCCAAGGATCGGTTTCAGAATATCATGTGAAAGAGCAATTAATGACGTGGAAATGAATAATATGACCATTCCGTAAAAAATGAAAAGATGCATCAGTCCCGCAAATCTGTCTTTGACAATTTTCCTGTGAAATACTCCATACTTGAAAAGCTGAAATATCATTCTTTTCCATTCTTTCCTCAAAAAGATTAGAATATCCTTAACTCGGATTCCCAACCTTGAATAGCTTCTATACCACCATAATATATCGAAAATTGCCACTGAAAAGGAAGTCACATAAAGTATTATGAGTTCAATTAAAGGAATAAAAACGAGAGTAGGACTTTCAATGATCCCTGACATATTGATCTCTTAAAGAGCCAATATTACATTAATCTTTCCTGATTTTCATTCCTAATAAGATCACTCAGCGTATAACAATATATCTAAATTTCCTGCATAATCATAATTCGGAGTTGTGATACGCATTTCTATATTATCACTCCTATCTTTTCGCAATACTAATGGGAGAGCAGGAGAAAAAGATTTAAGAACGAATCCTGGAGTTATAGAGGTGTTAGGTAGCAAGGTTATGTTGCCACTGTAATTATTGGTTAAATTAAAGCTAAAGGTGAAAGTACTGCCTCCATAGAAAGTCTCATGGTTATATGGTGTTATTGCTGTTATTAAGGGAGCAGATGTATTGTTTCCGTACAGAAATACATCTATAGTAACACTCATTATATTTACGGTATTAGACATATTGGAATTTGAACCCAAGTATGCAATGGACGAAACTGTTATAGAGATCACAAGCACAATTATCATCATTTTTCTTTTCCTTTTGAAGTCATTGCTATTGTCAACAGATTTAGGCTGTATAATCCTCTCACCGAGAACAGATGCAACTTCTACTCTTAACATTTTTGTGGTTTTCGTCCTAATTATATTCTTTGCTTTGCACATAATATTTCTAAAAAAGTTCGCCTTAATGATTTCAAGCAACCCTCTTTTCATCTTCGAGTTTTAATGAATGTTTTTATTGGTATCACCATAAAGAAGATAATGTAATGTTCCCTATATAGACTGGAATATTGTTAGCATTGCCAAGCTCCAAATCATAATTATAGATATAATCGTTGGGTGATAGAGAATACCCTAAACCAAAAACTTTCATTTTTAGTGAATGTATCATCTCAAGATTGTATGTAAGATTGTCTATTTGTGACGCATTCATAATCTGGTAGGAATCTGTAGAAAAATTGTAATAAGATCCAAAATCTTCATAAAGTACAAAATTCACATAATTTGTTAAACTTTTCAACATTTCAAACCCCCTATTTACTCCTATTATTAAGTGAGGGAAAGTATGAGATACATTGGATATTATATCAACAAGACTGTTATATTCCCACGGATATTGTTCTACAACATCAAGGTCATCAAATAGAACTCCATTAAATCCAAGTTTAAGAGATTGATTAACCATATTCAATATATATTCATTCCATAAATCAGAGGATGCGTTCACAATAGTCTGGTTCCATTGTGAGTCATACCCTATTGCGATCTTTGAAGCATTGATTGTAAAATTTCCAAGACAAGTACCGTCATACTCCCCTAGGTCTATATATGCTATCTTTATTGGACTTAATGAGCTGATATTCGAGAGTGAGAATGCATCAGGTTGAACTATTACCATATTAAATTTATTCAAATAGTTAAGAACAGTATTATTAATATTATAACCATAATAAACGGCAAAATTTTTAACTCCGGATATGGTATCAGAGGTTATAACTGATTGTTTCGATGGCGTTTCATATAATATGTTTGTATAAATTATAAATGCAGTTGTAATTAAAACTATTATAATTATTACCTCCATGGTATTTTTTCTATTGACCTGCACATTTATAGATTTCTGTCCAAAATAAATATGTGTTG
>JAGDXO010000028.1 GCA_023256615.1 Thermoplasmata archaeon | reverse complement strand
ACGAACTTTGAATTCTTCCTGAGTTCTTGAATATTGCCAGCACCTACATATCCCATTCCAGATTTCAGTCCGCCTATTAATTGGTATATTGTGTCAGATACCCTTCCCTTGTAGGGAACGGCGCCTTCGACCCCTTCAGGCACGAATTTATTTGATCCTATCTTACCATATCTATCATTCTCGCCGGAAAGTATTGCACCCAATGAGCCCATTCCCCTGTAGCTCTTATACCTTCTGCCGCTCACATTTATTTCATTGCCAGGTGCCTCATCCGTTCCAGCAAGTAACGAACCTAACATTACTGTACTGGCTCCAGCCGCAAGGGCTTTAACTATATCCCCTGAATATCTAATTCCGCCATCCGCTATGACAGGAATACCATGCTTTTCAGCTACATCTGCAGTATCGCTAACTGCTGTTAATTGTGGTACCCCAACTCCTGCAACAATCCTGGTCGTGCATATTGAACCTGGACCTATTCCCACTCTTAGCCCATCAACTTCAGAAGAAATTAAGTCTTCTGCAGCCTTCGATGTTGCAATGTTCCCGACAATTAAATCTATATCGAGTATTTTCCTCATTTTCTTCACTGATTCTATGAGATTAAGATTGTGACCGTGAGCACTATCGACAACAATGACATCGGCTCCGGCATCCTGAAGCATTTTTGCCCTCTCAAGATCAAATGGTCCCACGGCTGCTCCAACTAGAAGTTTTCCCTGTTTATCCCTGACCGCATTCGGAAATTGCTGCCTCTTAAGTATATCCTTCGCCGTTATTAGACCTACGAGATTCCCATTATTGTCTACCAGCGGTAATTTTTCAATTTTTCTTTCACCCATTATCTCGAGAGCCTCATCAATGCTTGTGTTATCCTTTGAGTAGACTACATCTTTAGTCATTATATCTCTGACCATTTTTGGGTTATTCTTCAGGAATCTTATATCCCTGTTGGTAACTATCCCAACAAGTTTTCTTCCCTCTACTACTGGAAGGCCAGCTATTTTCTTCTCCTTCATAAGCTGAAGAGCCTTCTCTATTGGCATGTCCGGAGTTATTGTATACAGATCACGTATTATGAGGGATTCTTCTCTCTTTACCTTCTTCACCATTTCTGCCTGTACTTCCCTCTTGTTATTTCTATGAATTATTCCTATGCCTCCTTCCCTTGCCATGGATATCGCCATTTCCGCTTCTGTAACAGTGTCCATCGGTGATGACACTATAGGAATGTTCAATTTTATGTGTCTGCTGAGAATTGTTTCTGTCTTCACCTTATCGGGCTCAACAAGACTTGCATTGGGAATCAGCAAAACGTCATCAAAAGTATAGGCTCTTTCGGCTTTTGTAAATTTATCTGAATACATATTACCCTAGTAAAAATAAATATAAAATTTTAACTAAATAATGAGGGAATTATTTTATATTATCTTTTTATAATGATATGAAGGGGAGCTCCGAAAGGGGCTGAGAGGATCGAGGTGATCGACCCTTTGAACCTGATCCAGGTAATACTGGCGGAGGGAAAAAAATGAGTGAAGATATTATAAAGAAAAAGAATGGCTATAAAATATGGATAGTGGTTGTTTTAGTGATTCTTGCTGCAACTGTTGTGTACTTTGAATATCCCCAGATCAATACTGGTAACGAACCTGTTCTGAATATTCTTACATACTCATCACTGATGCAGTATGGAAGCAATCCAAATGAGACCATGAAATACATTTTTGGAAACTTTGAGAACTGGTATCACGTGAAAATAAACATTATTTACGCCTCAGGCGATCTTATGACGCAGCTTGCCCAGACAAATGGAGAGAATTATGATATAGTAATCGGGCTCAGCAACCTTGATGCTTCAGTTGCATCAAAATCTGGATTACTTTACAATTTCAGCGTGAGCAATGAAACTTATCTTAACAGCAGCCTTTTCAGGTATATGGGAACCAAGAATATAATACCCTATGAATACTCATTTCTAACAAATGATTTCAATTATTCTGGGCCAATCAATTCGAGCATTATAGAAAATCTTAGTTATTCTGATCTTTATAACAACACTATTGCTTCTCAATATATAACGGAGAACCCTATATCCAGTATAACAGGTGAAGAATTCTTATTGGGGCAGATTGCTTTCTATTCATCAGTTCTGAATGAAAACTGGACATTATTCTGGAAAAATGCGAAAAATATAGATGTGACAGCAGACTGGTCAGATGGATTCAATCTGTTCGAAGATGGACAGAAGCAAATATTTTACTCATATATTACGGACCCTTCATACAACGCCTATTTCAATTATTCTAGGATAGGTACGGTGCCTTTTCATTTCATCGGCAAGGAATATGCTTGGATGGAAGTCCTGGGTATAGGAATACTCAACTCTTCAAAGAATAAGGCGCTGGATAAGGACTTTGTGAACTGGTTCCTGGGAACAAAAGTTCAGGACCTGATCCCACTTAATGAGTGGATGTATCCTGCATCATCAATTGCTTCAGTACCACCTTGTTATTCAATAAATCCATCGCCCTCTGAAATTATACCTCTCAATGATTACATGAATGCAACTTATATTGGCAACAATATAGAACAATGGTTACTGGAGTGGAAACAGATTGAAGGTTAGGGGAAGTTCATTCTTCATTTCAGCACCATACCTTCTTATTGTTTTATTTATTCCCCTTCTTTTTCTGTTGATCAGTGCCATTCATCTTTCACCAAGCAAATATATGTACCAAGTACTTTATAGCGCACTCTTGCAATCCATTCTTCAGGCATCTGTTTCAACTTTTTTTGCTGGATTATTGGGTGTTTCCATCGGATTGCTGCTTCTTGTTTATAATGGTAAATTCAAGGAGATAATAATCTCATTCATGCTGATAACCTACGTAATGCCCGGCCTAATAATGGCCATAGGGATAATTTCTGTCTTCAATTACGATAGCAGATTCTTTGAGATAGTTCTTGGAAATGTCATATTCAACTCCCCGATGATAGCTGTGCTTGCATACTCCACAGGAGCCTCAACAAGCATACAGGAGATAAATTCTGCAAAGGTTCTTGGAGCCAGTGATTCTCAGATCCTGAAAAAATTTTATCTTAGAAATTCCGCAAGAGGTGCATTGCTAGGTTCTCTTTTTGCATTCATACTTTGCTTTGAGGGTTTTAGCCTTCCATTGATTATAGGTGGCCCTCAATTTTCGACTGTGGAGGTACTCATATATCTTTTTAAAAGGATATTTGTTTATTATTCTTCCTATCAATTTTCTGCAGCTTCCTTTATAGCTCTGGTTCAATTTACAACACTATTAATTCCCCTTTTCCTTTACATTTCAATCAAACCACCTCCATCAAAGAGGGGAACTGGCCAGATCCATAATATGAAAGGTGCAGGTATTGCTCTCCCCTTTCTTGTGTTATTCATTCTATTCCTATTCATTCCATTTATATTCATTTTCATAAAATATCCACTGAACCCTGCATCTCTTTTAGACGTTGAAAAAAGAATAGGTGTTTCAGTCATTACTTTGACTCTCAATACTATTCTCTTCAGTATATCTAGTACGATGCTTTCATTCCTCATTTCCCTCATATTTGTTTCAAGATCTTCCTTTTTTTCCAGATTCACCGTAATGCTTCCAATGATTGTTTCTCCTGTTTCACTTGCATTAGGATTTTATCTCGCCTACGGTGAAATATCTGGTTCCTCATTGCTTCTCATTTTCATATTCACCGCTTTGGAAATTCCTATAACGATTAGGATGATACAGCAGGCAGCTGATACAATTCCAATTTCTGAAAAAATGTCATCCAGGATTTTAGGTGATTCCTTCTTTTCTTCATTGTTGAAGGTGCAGCTACCAAGGATACGCAGTGAAACAACTTCTGTACTTTCCCTTATTTTTATCACAGTAATGGGTGAGTTTTCTGCAGTAGCAACTGTTTACACAAAATCAACAGAAACTATAACGATTGGCATATATCAGCTGCTGCTCCTGAAGGACCTTGCTGGAACCTACACACTCACAGAATTATTTATTATTGTAATATTTATGTCTTCATTGTTCATTAACTACATAGGGAAAAGTGATACGATTGGAAAAACTTATTCTTGAAAATGTAGGCAAGAAGATTAAGAATGCTTATCTTGTCAGAAACATAAATCTTAGGGTAGAAGAAGGAGAGATAAAGATCATCCTCGGTGCTTCGGGATCTGGAAAAACTACTATTCTGAACATCATTTCAGGGATTATTAGGCCTGATGATGGGAGGGTCATCATAGACGGGGAAGATATTACTGATAAAAAAATAGAGGAAAGAAATATAGGATTTGTATTTCAGGATCTTGGATTATTTTATTCAATGAATGTTGCCGAAAACCTTGCTTACGGACTAAGAATAAGGAAGATGGATATTTCTGAAATTAACGTTAGAGTCAGGGATATAGCAAAAAGACTTTCAATAGAAGAGCATCTCCTCAAATTCCCCTCCCAGCTCAGTGGCGGAGAAAGACAGCTCGTGGCTCTCGGGAGGACACTTATAACTGAACCGAAAGTCATACTTATGGACGAGCCTCTATCATCTCTCGATACATTCCTCAGGAACTCAATGAGGTGGTATATTAAGGATCTTAGGAAGAATTTCGATATAACCATCATTTATGTCACACACGATCTGGAAGATGCTGAAATTCTTGGTGATTCTGTTGCAGTACTTGAAGCCGGTAATATAATACAGGACGGAAGGAAGAATGATGTTATTTCCTTCCCGAAATGCAGGAAAGTTGCGGAGATACTTGGATACAATATATTTGAAAAGGAAGGAAAAAAGATGGCAATACACCCTTCAGCCATTAAAACGGGCGGGGACGTAGATTTTGAAATAATCTATGAAGAGAAGGGAATTGGTTATAATTATCTTCTTTCAACACGATATGGCCAAATTTACGTAAAAAGCGCTGAAAGAATAATGGAGAGGGATAAACTTTCCTTCAATAATGCCGTTTCTCTCGGGAAGTGTGAATAGCTCATGCTGTGCGGGATAGATGAGGCAGGACGCGGTCCTGTAATAGGTCCTATGGTCATAGCCGTGGTATGTGGTCATAATGAAACATTCAGAAGCATAGGTGCGAAGGATTCCAAATTACTGACTGAGGGAAGAAGGGAAAGCATTCTCTCCAATATATTAGAGGCTTCAGAATATCATAACTTTATAATAATAGGCGAGGAAAAAATAGATGAAGCAGTATCAAAAAATCTTCTAAATTTTCTTGAGGCAAAATATATAGCTTCCTTGATGCAAAAAGGAAATTCATACATTGTGGACTGTCCTGATATAAATGAAGCAAGGTTCAAAAAAATTCTTTCTGACATTTCCGGCATTGATGACATAATTGCTGAGCATAAGGCCGATCTAAATTACCCCGTGGTTTCTGCTGCATCAATCCTTGCAAAGGTGACAAGGGAAAGAGAGATTGAGAAAATAAAAAGAGAGATTGGTGATTTTGGTTCTGGATATCCCTCCGATCCAAGAACTATAAATTTTATCAAGGAGTATTACAGGAAGAATAACGTACTTCCACCGCACACCAGAAAATCTTGGAAAACTGTTAAAAATATCACAGGAACACTTGACTGGTATTGAAAATATATATCCTTTCAATCTATTGCTAAGACAATGAACAGGGATATCAACTCATATTTTCTCACACTCAAGAATCAGGCAAATTTCGAATATTCAATAGGAAAGAGGGCGAGGGAAAAAGGTCTTGACTGCGAGATGGAAGTCGAGATTCCACAAGCGGAAGACCTTGCAGGAAGGGTAGAGGCACTAATGGGGATACCTGTTTCAGAAAAAATACGTGAGTTATCCAGCAAATATGACAGGGAGAACGTCGCAATCCAGACGGCGCTTTATGTGGTTGAGAATGTTGAAGGGGACAGGGAGAAGAGAATAGAGAAGGCTGTTAGAGTTGCACTGGCCATACTCACCGAAGGAATACTGGTTGCACCCCTCGAAGGTATTTCCGAGGTGAAAATAAAGGAAAGAGATGGATCTGATTATCTTGCAATTTATTACTCTGGACCCATAAGGAGTGCTGGCGGTACTGCACAGGCAATGAGCGTTTTGATTGGAGACCTACTCAGGAGAAAGATGGGGATTGGAAAGTATACCCCCACTGATGAGGAAGTCGAAAGGTACAAGGAAGAGATTCCACTCTATGCAAGGGTGCAGCACCTTCAATATATCCCTACGCTTGAGGAGATTGACATAACTGTAAGAGGATCTCCTGTGTGCATAACAGGTGAAGGTACTGAGGATGTTGAAGTTTCAGGCCACAGAGACCTGCCGCAGATAGAAACCAACAGGATAAGGGGAGGAATGGCTCTGGTCATAGCAGAGGGCCTTATACTTAAAGCGTCAAAATTAAAAAAATACGTAAAGACAATGAATATGGAAGGCTGGTCCTTCACTTCAGAAAAAGTACAAGGTAAGGATATTTCACCAAATTACAACTTTCTCAAAGAAATCGTGGCTGGAAGACCAGCTCTATCATATCCATCAAGGAAAGGAGGCTTCAGGCTGAGATATGGAAGATCCAGGAATACAGGTCTTGCAGCTGTTGCAATAAACCCTGTAACAATGAAGGTACTCGATGATTTTATTGCCATAGGTACGCAGATCAAAACTGAGAGACCTGGAAAGGCCGGGGCCGTAGTAGCAAATGACAGCATAGAAGGACCTGCTGTACTTCTAAAAAATCATTCCCTCGTGAAGCTGAGAAATATTGATGACTTCAATGAATACAGTGAGTCCATTGAAGAGATACTCGATCTTGGAGAGATTCTGATTTCGTTCGGGGATTTTATAGAAAATAATAAGACTGTATTTCCTGGAGCCTTCACATTAGACTGGTGGAATAAAATATGCATCAGGAAAATTGGATACATTCCTGAAGTCAGAAATGGCAGGGAGGCAGTGGAAGTATCAAGGAAACTGAATGTACCTTTACATCCTGATTACACATTCCTCTGGCATGATGTTTCTCCTTCCACCCTTAAGAATATCAGCAAAATTATTGAAAAGAAAGGGTCCATAGAAAATGAGAGACTTGTAATTCCAGAATCCAGTGAAGTTAAGAGATTCCTAGAGGATATACTCTGTGAACATTTGTATGATGGCAGAATAGTTGTCAGGGATCCCCTTCCACTTCTTCTGCCAATGGGCCTGGACATAATTGATAACAGGATCGTAAGAATTTCAGATGTTGATGACGGAAATATCATGGATGTTGTTTCCAGAGCATCAGGTATTTCAATATACTCAAAGGGACCTACGAGGATAGGTGCAAGGATGGGAAGACCGGAAAAAGCTGAGGAAAGAAAGATGAATCCACCAGTTCATGTCCTATTTCCTGTTGGAAATGTTGCAAAAAACCAGAGAAATCTCCAGAAATATAAAGTGCTAACAGGAGCAGAGATGCAGGTCAGGATATGCAGATCGTGCGGTAAAACAACATACAATTTCATATGTGAAAACTGCGGATCAAGAACAGATAAAACAAAAGATACAAAGGAATTCTCTGTTGATATTTCCTCTATCCTGGAAGAGAAGTCCTCTTATCTAGGCATAACAATTCCTCCAAAATTCAATGGAGTGAAAGGCCTGATATCATCGTCAAAGACGCCTGAGCCAATAGAGAAAGGTATCCTGAGAGCGATGCACTCCGTGTTTCCCTTCAAAGACGGGACCTGCAGATTCGATATGTCTGATCTTCCTGTCACACATTTTAGACCAGATGAAATAGGATTGAGTGTATCAAAGGCCAGGGAGCTTGGTTATACTCTGGATTACAGAGGGAATCCCCTGGAGCATGGGGATCAGGTAGTGGAAATTTTCCCCCAGGATATAATACCAAGCAGGAAAGCCGGAGAATACATGCTCAGGGTAGCACAATATATTGATGACCTCCTAGTTAAATATTACAGAATGGAGAGATATTATCTTGCAGAGACCAAGGAGGATATAATAGGCGAACTTGTAATAGGACTCGCTCCACATACATCTGGCGGCGTTCTCGGAAGAATTATAGGATATTCCAAGGGTGATGTGGGTTATGCACATCCTTTTTACCATGCAGCTAAGAGAAGGAATTGCGATGGTGATGAAGATTCCATAATGCTCCTTCTGGATGGTCTCCTAAATTTTTCGAAGGATTATCTGCCGAGCACCAGAGGGAGCATGATGGATGCTCCGCTTGTACTTTCAATAAAATTGAACCCGATGGAGATAGATAAAGAGGCTCTGAATCTCGATATCACAGGAGATTATCCTCTCGAGCTCCTGGAAATGACCCTCAATTACCCTTCACCATCTGAGATTACAAAATATGTCATAACTGTTGGCGAGAAAATAAAGAAGGGAGAGCTTTACCCTGAATGCAAATTCACGGATGATGTTAAAACCATAGATGAGGGAACATTGAATTCAAATTACAAAACTATAGGCAGTATGGAGAAGAAACTTGAGATGCAACTTGAACTTGCAAAGAAACTTAGATCGGTTGATGCATCTGACCTCGCTGAACGGATTCTCAGGTATCATTTCATTCCCGACATAATGGGAAATCTCAATAAATTTGGTTCACAATCATTCCGCTGTACAGCGTGCAATTCCAGTTACAGGAGAATGCCACTTTCCGGAAAATGCAGAAAATGCGGTAATCCCCTGATAGGTACTGTGCATAAGGGCAACATAACAAAATACCTTGAAAGCAGCTACAAAATTTCAAATGAGTTTGGAGTTAGTGAATATATAAAACAGAGGATCGCAATACTCCGCGAATCAGTGAACTCAATATTTGACAAGCAGAATTTTGAAGAGAATGAAGAAGAGAAAGATGCTGTGCCTATTGAAAGGAATATTAACTGGAAAACACTTGAGGATTTCAATGATACCTAGAGTATTTTTCGTCGGAACGGCAGGAGCTGGAAAATCAACAATGGTTAAAGCATTTCAGGACTGGCTGCAGGGGCTTGATTTTGATAGCATTACAATGAATCTTGACCCTGGAGCAGAATATTTACCATACACTCCCGACATAGATATCAGGGAGAATATATCCCTGGAGAGCGTGATGAGCGAGTATAACTTGGGCCCTAATGGTGCCCAGATAGTGGCAGCAGACCTGATGGTGCAGGAAATAGAGAGAATGAAAGAACTGGTAGATTCTTACGACAGCGATTATGTACTGATAGATGTTCCAGGTCAATTAGAATTATTCGCATTCAGGGAGGCATCAAGAGCCATAATTGAGGGAATGGATCAGGATTATAGTTCCATGATATATCTCTTCGACAGCAATCTTGTAAAGACACCTTCATCATATATCTCATCACACTTCCTTTCTCTAAGTGTGATGACAAGATTCTATATACCATTCCTTCCAGTGATTTCTAAATCGGACCTTCTTTCTCCTGAGGAAAGGGAAGCTATAATTAAATGGGATAAGAACTCAGAAGACCTTATCGAGGACCTAAGATCAGAGAAATTTACTATCAATGTTCAATTCGCAGAATCGCTTATGAACTCCATCAGATCGTTCGAGCTGGTGGGAAATAAAATAATGACATCTTCAGAAAGCTCAGATGGAATGGAAGATATATATGCATTCCTCCAGAATGTCTATCAGGGAGGAGAAGATCTAGAAAAAAGATAGTGTCAGCCGTAAGTAAGAAAAATATATATACTTCGTCTGACATACGTATGATCATGACTCAAAACTTTAATTCTGGAAAGGGAACCGGGTATGTTTCTCCTGATGATGAAGAACTTGCAAAGATCGTAGAGACATTGAAGGTCAAGATAAAGATAGTTGGATGCGGTGGAGCCGGTACAAATACCATAAACAGATGTGCAAAATCTGGAATATACGGAGCTGATTTGCTTGCTATGAACACTGATGCTGCCCATCTACTTACTGTTCAGGCCAACAGAAAAATACTTGTTGGTAAGAGACTGACCAGGGGACTTGGGGCAGGAGCTCTTCCACAGATAGGGGAGGAAGCAGCAAGAGAAAGCTATGACGAAATAGCTTCATCACTTGGAAATTCAGAAATCGTGTTCGTTACATCAGGAATGGGTGGCGGAACTGGAACGGGTGTGGCCCACGTTGTTGCCGAAATAGCGAAACAGCAGAAATCCCTTGTAATAAGTATTGTAACACTACCTTTCTCTGCAGAGGGAAGGGTCAGGATGGAAAATGCTCTATTCGGAATAGAGAAATTGAAGAAAACATCAGATACCACAATAGTGATTCCCAATGATAAGCTGCTCGAAATAGTACCAAGACTTCCTCTGGACCAGGCATTCAAGGTAGCAGATGAAATACTCATGGAATCACTTAAAGGATTAACTGAGATTATTACAAAACCAGGACTTGTGAATCTGGATTATGCAGATATTCAGACTGTAATGAAGGAGGGAGGTGTCGCAATGATAGGAATAGGGGAGAGCACCGGTGGAAAGGCAACAGTTGAGGAAGCTGTAACCGAGGCAATAACATCCCCGCTTATTGATGCTGATATATCCACCGCAAAGGGAGCACTTGTAAGGGTTATAGGTGGAGACGACATGAGTGTTTCTCAGGCAGAAACTGCAGTTAGAATGGTCCAGGAAAAAATAAACCCAATGGCAAGAATAGTCTGGGGGGCCTCTATCGATCCTGCAATGAAGGGTGAATTCAAGGTCCTTGTGGTACTGACTGGTGTCAGTTCTCCTTACTTCCTTGATTCTTCAAAGAACGTGGCAATTAAGGGAGTGAAGGGTTTGGATGCAGAAGTGGATACGGTGATGTAAATGGATAATAGAAATATGAAGTACCTTAGCGGAGCATTCGGAATACTTGCATCTTTGTTCTTTGTTGTCTATTTATTCCAGTGGGCACACACAATACTGACTGGAGTTCTATACACTAGCATTGCTCTCCTTGCTTATGCGCTCGCTTCTTACCTTCTCATAGGAAAAACAACAAGCAATGTTGTCCGGATGGTCCCTCTAGCATATCTCGTTGTAGGACTTTCCCTCATATATGTGGTTGTGGTGTTAGCGGGAGGAAGCAATACGTTCCTCTATCTAGCACTCACGACTGCACTGATAGCAGGGATAAGCTTCTTCTCTTCGAGCTATGCGGCGGGAATTTCGCATGGTGCTAAGAGAGCTGTAAAAATTCATTAATTTTTTTATTTTAGTAATCTTTAATATTCTTTTTTTCATTAACACCGATGAAAGAAAAGGTTTTCATTTTCGTAGCATTGCCTTATGCCAATGGCCCGCTTCATCTCGGACATATAGCAGGAGCTTACCTGCCATATGATGCATTCAGAAGATTTATGATTTTGACTGGAAGGGAAGTAGTCTCTGCTTCTGGAAGTGATGAACACGGAACTCCAATCACGATAAAAGCCATGCAAGAGGGAATAAGCCCAAAAGAAATAGCAACCAAATTCCACAATGTGAACAGCGATATCTTCAAAAGAATGAATATTGAATTCAATGCATTTATTGAGACATCAAGCGATCTGCATAAAATGGTTGTAAAGGATTTCATCACAAAACTCATTGATAAGGGATACATTTATGAAGGCAACATGATCCAGCCCTTCTGCCCCCATGATAACATGTTCCTCCCGGACAGATACGTGAAAGGAAAATGCCCTAAATGCGGGTATGAAAATGCGAGAGGAGATCAGTGCGAGAACTGCGGGGCCACACTTGAACCTTCTGAACTCATAAATCCTGTATGCATCCTTGACGGTTATACCCCTGAGTTCAGGGAAACAAAACACCTTTTTTTCAAACTCTCAAGCTTCCAGGAAGACATGGAAAAATTCATTTCTGAAAGAAAATACTGGAGGGATAATGTTCTTAAATATTCTAGAAATTTCATATCCCAGGGATTAAAGGATAGGCCAATCACGAGGGATCTTGATTGGGGGGTAGATATACCATTCCCGGGATATGAGAGGAAGAAGATATACGTCTGGTTTGAGGCTTTGATTGGGTACATTACTGGAACTGTTCAGGCTTTAAACGATTATAATGGAGCTCTGGAACACTGGAAGGATAAGAAAATAAGGCATTACTATTTCATGGGGAAAGATAATATTCCATTTCATTCAATTATATGGCCTGCAATGTTAATGGCAGAGGGTGAATATACTCTTCCTTACTACGTGGCCGCAAATGAATACCTAAATTTTCAGGGTGAAAAATTCTCAAAGAGCGGAGGTGTAGGCATATCAATGCCAAAACTTCTGGAAAGCTATAATTCAGAATACATAAGATTCGGTGTTTTTTACAACCTGCCTGAAGGGCATGATTCAGATTTCTCCCTTGAGGAATTTCAGAATAAGGTTAATAGTGAACTTATTGATAAATTTGGAAATTTTGTCAATAGGGCTTTGATACTATCATTTAAAAAAGGGAAAATAAACAGGGACCAGATAGCCCAGAGCCAGCGTGATACTGAAGCAGAAAAATTTATGAGAGACTCATTAAAATCCATAATTAACAACATGGAAAATGTCAACATAAGAGAGGCATTCAAAGTATGGCTGGAGCTGGCTAGATACAGTAACATATACATAACGGAAAGAAAGCCATGGGAAGCGTGCAAAAAGGATGATGCAAACTGTCTGGCCTCAATATATACTTCCATGAAGATTGTCTTCACACTTGCAGTATCTGGGCAAATTTTCCTTCCCGAGACTTCAAGGAAACTGCTGAGCTGGCTTGGGTACAACGAACCTGTTATGTTACACGAAGATCTTGATTATCCCGTAGCCCATGTACTACAAAAACCGGAGAAATTATTTGAAAAAATAATGAGTAAATCATTGAATGTTTCATTGAAAGTTGCCCGGGTGATGGATGTTATGGATCACCCTAACGCTGAGAAATTGTACCTTCTTGATCTGGACCTTGGGGAAGAGAAAAGAAGGATAATTTCAGGTATAAAGGATAGCTATACCAGAGACGCCCTTGTTAACAAAAAAATTGTAATTGTGAGCAATTTGAAGCCTGCGGTCATCAGAGGGGAGAAATCAAATGGGATGCTACTGGCGGCAGAGGAGGATGGAAAGGTCCATCTGGTGCTTGCACCAGAAGAAGCAATACCCGGCAGCGAAATAAAGATAGGTGATTACAACATTATAAATGAGGAAATATCAATTGAGGAATTCAAAAGACATGAAATAGTGACCTACGAAAAAGATGGCGATATAATCCCTGCATTACACGAAAATAATTCCTTTATACCTCTCACCATAAATGGTAAGAATTTAACGATAGATGGAAAAGTAAGCAAGGGAATAAGGATAAAATGATAGGGGACATTCACATACACAGCAAGTACTCTCCAGATAGCAGGTCAGAACCGGAATTAATTGAAAAATATGCAATTCAGAAGGGGATGGACTTCATTGCTATCTCTGACCACAACACTTTCAGGAAACATGACCTTAAGATAAAAACAATACCAGCAGAAGAGGTTTCTTCATTAGACGGTCATATTCTAGCAATATTCATAAATAATGAAATTCCAAAAGGGTTGAGCCAGGAGGAGACTGTTGAAAAAATTCATGATGCTGGGGGTATTGCAATTGCTGCACATCCACTTAGATATGTTAATGGCCTGAGAAAAGGGTTCAGAGATATATACGATGCAATAGAGATAAAAAGTGGAAGATGCAGCGAATCGTGCAATAAAAGAACAGAGGCAATGGCAGAAAAATTGAAGAGACCTGGAACTGCTGGAAGCGATGCACATTTTTATTATGAGATCGGAAGGGTCTGGATGGAAATTGATGGTAATGATATAGAAGATATAAGGAAGGCTATATTATCAAAAAAGACAAAAGTCAGTGGAAAGGACCTTTCATTCACAGATCAAATTTCTCTATACTGGAAATTCGTTAGTGAATACGCCGGGAGAGGATTCAAAAGAATTTGAATTTAAATGGACCTGGATACTGTTTCAGAGAAATTTGTAATATCCTTTTCAACTTCTTCATTGTATTCCTTTATCATTATTACCAGAATATAAAGATTTGAAATTCCCTTTAAAATTATCTTTCTATTTCCATCAAGATTTAACCTGACATCCTTCAATCTTTCCTTTGGAGGCCCGACCATCTCTTCAGCACCTCCGTATGTTACACCAGTCATAGTCGTGAAAACTTCAACGGGAACATTTGCTGGAGGTTTTCCCGCCATGGGTATTCCCACTCTCGTGACAAGCATTGCTGTCTCAACATAAGGCTTCCTCATGAAATCGCTTATTAGAGTGGTCAATACTTCCTCTCTCATTATCAGTTAGGAATAATATTCTTAAATATAAAAATTTGTATGAACAATTAGATTTTTTTCATTCCTTCAGTCTATCAAAAAGAAAAAAATCTCTTTCGTTCAACAATGATAGATATAATGATATATATGACATCAGGGTTAATAAATAAATGGCTCCGGATAAGTCTTCTCTAATCTCCATGAATAGTGAGTTCTTGAACCTTTGTTTTTTTGATTTTGCTACCTCAATGACCACAGAGCCATCACCAATATCATCTATCATATCTATCTGATTGATACTCATTATAGAGGAAATAATCCCGCTGTTCTGGAGTAGATCCTCAAAAAATTTCCTGGCGAATCCATATCCTCTCTCTCCGTATACGATTACGGGCCTTTTGTTCATCATTTTGATTGCTATTGATTTTGCTATGTTTTCTTCTGAGAGTGATGCTGGCGAAAGCTTTGATATATCCTGGCTTAAGTCATTCTTATCTTCAACATCTGTTAACCCTGATATACATCCCATTATTTCTGGGAACATAAATCTAGAAGGCATTCCCTTTGGAAGAGAAATGAATTCATACCCTTTTCCTCTTGCAATTTTCTTGATCTGTCCTCCACCTGATATTACCATACATTTTCCGCCAAAAGATTTCAGAAAATTGATTGAGTTCTCTTCATCGCCTCCCGTACTTATAATGATATGTAAACCTTCCTCAGTATTTTCATAGAATTCATCCACTTCCATATTCCTTCCTGAAATATTTTTTGAAATCAGTGAATAAGTAAACGCATTTCCCTTCGCATGGATTATAATTTTGTCTTCGCTCCTAATGGAACAATTCATAATTCTCTCGTGTGATTTTGCCAGCCAACTGAAGGGTGG
>JAGDXO010000027.1 GCA_023256615.1 Thermoplasmata archaeon | reverse complement strand
AAGGGATGGATAAAGATGCATGTTGCAATAGACGGGGATACCATGAACATAGTTTCTTTCTCAATTACGGACGAGCATTCCCATGACAGCAGGGAATTCAGGAAGATTCTCAGTCCAATAGCAGACAAGGTGAAGATGGTGTACTGGGATGGAGCTTATGATTCAAGAGGCAACTTCAATTTTCTATACAGCAAGGGAATTGAAGCTGTGATTCCACCAAGGGAGAACTCTTCCACACTACCAAGAGGTTCTCCCTACATGGCCATGATAGTGAGGAGTATAAGAAAAGAGGGTATAGAAGAATGGAAGAGGGAGATGAATTATGGAAAGAGATGGAGTGTCGAGATATTCTTCTCAGCTTTGAAGAGAGTGGTGGGAGAAACAATAAGGGCAAGGAAGCTGATATATCAGATTCATGAGGCTGTAATGAAGATCTACTGTTATTTCATTCTCAGAAAGAACACGGTAGTGAGCTGAATGCATAAAATCAAGGAATTACTTAACACACTTTCTTCAAAATATAATTTAAAATAATAAAATGTAAAAATTACTCTATATAGAGTTTGGCAATTGTGAAATATCTTCTTGCTAAGGTAAGTGCTGTTTTAAGGTTTTTTGCTCCCTTACCAATCGCTGAAGCTTTGTAATTTGGATCAACCTTCACATTGACCACGTAACCGCTTTCACCTGCAGTTACATTGAGGGCTGAAACTTTATACCTATAGAAGAGGTTTCTGAAGAACTGTTCAGGATCTGGAGAGAAATCCAAAATATTTATCCTCTTTTTCAACATTTCCTTGACCTTTTCAAGTGCCTTTTTCTTATCATCACTGGTGAATAATTTATATGTTCCACCCTTTTCAAGAACGAAGAATATAACGTCCTCCGTTTCCATGACGTCCTTAACTGGAACTCCCACCATGGACTCAAACATCTTTATAAGATCCAGACTCCTTGTATCAAGAGTTATTTCTCCCAACTTCAATCATTCCCCTTGAAAGCTGAATCGCCTGAATCCACTACGCCGACAACACTCACAGAAAAGGGTTTTCCAAAAATGGTGCCAAGCTGTAAAGAATTCAGGGGAACAGAGTATTTTATTCCCTGCAATTTTTCAAACTTTTCCTTCAAATGAGGTTCTTCACAGTATACCACAGCCTTTAACTGACCCTTCTTCAGCATTTTCATTGTCATTTTTTCCCCTAATACATATTTCCCGGTTTCTTTTAACCTGCCTAATTCCCACGAATAATCCAAGATCAATCACCTCTTTTGTACATTAGCTTTATTGCACCAGTACCCAACGTAATTGGTTGCCCCACTATAATATTTTCCGCTACCCCGTTCAGCTTATCTACTTCACCTATCAAACCTGCGTTCAGCAGATGCTTGCTCGTTATTTCAAATGCTGCCCTGGCCAGAACTGATGCCTTCTTTCCTGAAATTCCGTGTCTTCCTATGGCTTCGACATTCCCATCGAAAGTCATCATATCTGCAACCAGCATAAGGTGCCTTATATCTGTGTTAAGTCCAGCATTCTGCAGCGTGGATATGCTTTCTTCTATTATAGCCATCCTTGCTGCTTCCACCCCAAGTACCTGGGATATTTCAATTATGTCATTTGTCCTCGTTCTTGTGAAATCAACATCCTTCAGCTCCATCACACCTGCAAGATTTGATCCCTGCGTATATATAACCCATTCCTTGGCCTTCTGGTCAAATTTAACTATTGCCCTTTTAATTCCATCCAGACCTTTTATCTGATAAACCTTTAGAGCTTCATAAAGCTGGTACAATTTCTTGAAGGAGGGCTCCTCAAGTGTTATCTTCAATTCGTATCCCTCTTCCTGTATTGTAGCTTTCTGCATTCTCATTTTTCTCAATTTTGCGATTACCTCTTCCTTTTTCAGTCCCCTCTCCTCAAGCTTCTGTTTATCAAGAAATATTCTTATGAAGCTTTCAGTCGTATTTACTTCTATATCTGAAATATCAAGAAGATTTGTTGACTCTATTGACCTTGCAAGGGATATTGCCTTATCTTCATTTTCCTTGACCTTTTCATTCAGGTAAATTGTCATTGAAGGTGTGCTGGGAGTTTTTCTTGCATCAACAATTTCTATAAGTCTTGGAAGACCCAGGGTTACATCCATTTCAGCAATTCCTGCGAAGTGGAAAGTTCTCATGGTCATCTGAGTACCTGGCTCGCCTATACTCTGTGCCCCTACAATTCCAACCGCTTCATAAGGATCAACCGTTGTTTCCTTATATTTTTCTATGGTAGCATCTATGAGTTTATCAAGATCCTTATCGCCTATTCCATATTTTTTCTTTGCATCGCTTATTTTCTGGGCAATCTTTACAGGTAAAGGAACTCCTTTGTTTTCAGCTTTCTTAATTATTTCTTTTACTTCCTTTTCAAGTTTCTCTTCGAAAGATTCTTTCAATTCTATCTTGGCTTCCTCTTTATGAATTATGAATGCGTATGACTCTATCTTCTCTATAGATCCGCCGGTGAATTCCTCATAATTAACAACATCATCCTGTATTTCCTCGATTGATTCTATCTTTATGCAAGTTTTAAGGCCATCTTTCCTCTTTTTTAGGCATTCGCTCCCCTTGCTATATTCTTCTATCTTAGAAATATTCGCGCGGGCAACAAATGTTTTTCCGGATATTGTGAGAAGTGCCTCACTTACTCCTTCTTCAGCTGGAATGTCATAATCCACACAGTAACATACCGGTGCCTTTTCAATTATCTCCTTAATTTTCTTAACGGTATCTTTCCAGGCAAGAATCATTTCTTTACACCTCCATATTTTTTACCAAAGGTCTCCTTAACTATATAATCAATATCAACAGATTCACCTGCAAATGATCTTGAAGGATCAGTTGCATCCTCTCCATATATCATTTGAATGACCGAATCTTCAGTATCAAGAACCTTTCTCTCCTCTGAAACTTTCAGATCCTCCAGGGCATTTATCAGTCTCCTCTGCATGTAACCAGATCTGCTTGTCCTGACAGCAGTATCTACAAGACCTTCTCTTCCTCCTGTTGCGTGGAAGAAATATTCTGTTGGATTGAGACCCTCTTTGTAAGATGACGTTACGAAGCCTCTTGCATAAGCTCCTATATCTCCCTTCTTGAAATGCGGAAGTGTTCTGTTAGTATAACCCCTGTGCTGTCTCTGACCTCTTATACTCTGCTGCCCTATGATACCCGCCATCTGAGCGAGATTCATCATATTTGCCCTGGCACCTGACCTTGCCATTATGACAGTTGAATTTTCCATACCGAGATAGTGTGAAGCTATTTCTGAACTCTTTTCCCTTGCCTGGGAAAGTACCTTCATTATCATTGATTCCAGAGTGTCTTCAAGCGTTTTACCTGGTTCAGGCCCTATGAGGCCGTTCCTGTAATTCTCTATAAGCTTTTCCACTTTACTTACTGAATCCTTTCCTACTTCCCTTAGTTGCATCTTTGCCTCATGGGGTACATCCTCATCATCAATTCCCGTTGAGAATCCTATATAGCTGATTGTTCCTGCTGCGAGCCTTGTCAGGTCGTTGAGGAACACAGCACCTCTCGCATTACCGAACTTCCTGATAACATAATCCAGCAGGACTCCCTTTGACTGCCCGATAGCATTTTCATCTATTGCACCATTTATAAGTTTGCTGTTTTCTATTTTGACAATCCCCTCCGTTCCTTCGGGATCAAGATTTTTATCATTTAATTTACCCTTGAATTCTATATTTACACCCTCAGGTAGAATTGTCGAGAAAATGTCTCTACCGTGATAATATCTCTTTCCATCTTCCTCAACCACAGGAGGCATTTCTTTTATATCTACATAGGAAAGAATATGCATTCCCATATCTACTGGAATAAGGGGATTCCTGTATGTTAGCAGAAACAGGGCTGTTATATGATCATGGATTGCACCCATAATCGGTCCACCGAATCTTGGTGAAAGGAAGTTTTCTTGCACCTTCATAAGAATTTCTGCCTCTGCCCTTGCTTCCTGGCTTTGAAGTACGTGAAGATTCATCTCGTCCCCATCGAAATCTGCGTTGTAAGGAGTACATACCGCAAGATTGAATCTGAAAGTTCTGTATGGAAGTACCTTTACTTCGTGTGCCATCATTGACATCCTGTGAAGACTTGGTTGCCTGTTGAACAGGACTATATCTCCATCCTGAAGCTGCCTTTCAACCTGCCAGCCAACTTCTATTTTCTCCGCGACATCCTTGGCATTTTTCTCGGAGACTTTAATTCTGCTACCATCTCTTCTGTAGACGTAGTTAACACCCGGATAATAAACAGCAGGGTCGTCATTTCCTGGACCCCTCCTTATCATTTCCTTCATTCTCTCCATATTGTGCTCCGTAACAGTCTCAGTAACAGTCAGCTCTCTTGCAGCCCTTACTGGTACCCCCACCTGATTTATCGATAGGAAAGGCTCTGGGCTTATGACCGTTCTTGCTGAGAAATTAACCCTCTTACCTGAAAGATTACTCCTGAATCTTCCTTCTTTTCCCTTCAATCTCTGTACCAGAGTTTTAAGTGATCTTCCAGACCTGTGTCTTGCAGGGGGAGTTCCAGGAGTTTGGTTATCGAAATAAGTGGTAATATGATATTGCAGAAGGTCCCACAGATCCTCTATTATTAACTGAGGACTGCCCTGATCCCTATTTTCCCTGAGTCTCTGGTTTATCCTAATAACATCAACAAGTTTATGGGTGAGATCATCTTCGCTTCTTTCTCCAGTTTCCAGTGTAATTGTAGGTCTCACATTCACAGGTGGTACAGGGAATACTGTGAGAATCATCCATTCTGGTCTTGCAACCAGTGGATCCATTCCGAGTAGAATAAGATCGTCATCTGGAATTTTTTCAAATCTTTCCCTTATTTCCTTAGGAGTGAGTTTCTTTCCCTCTTCCCTGAATGTGGTTGGTTTATCAAGTGATATTTTCTTGTTCTCAAAGTGACAGTGTGGACAGATTACGACATCACTGGCCTCTGATTCCGCATCTGATACAATATCATCATAATCTATATCATGAAGCTTATTCTTGACTTCCTCTATTTTCTTCTTATACTCATTTATTCTGTCATCTGTTAATTTTATTCTTCCACAATTAGAACAGGTGCTTCCCAGAATGGAATAAATCTCCTTTATGAATCCTATATGTAGTACGGGCATTGCAAGCTCTATATGCCCAAAATGTCCTGGACACTGATCGACCTTGCCTCCACAGGTTTTGCATTTCATTCCTGGTTCTATTACACCCATCGCAGGGTCCATTAGGCCTTTTTCTATAGGAAATCCATCATCATCGTATGTATCTGGAGTTATAACCTTCACAGCAGACATTTTTCTAATTTCATCTGGAGACAATAAACCGAATTTAATCTCGCTGATACCCTTGGACACCTCAACTTTCATTTCAGATCACCCAACCTCAATCTCATAACAACTCCAAGTGACATCAACTCATCCCTCATCAGTTTGAATGCATAACTGGTCTCAATGGGATGTATATTGCTGGTGTTTCCACAGACAGGGCACCTAAGCTGATGTGTCTTGTAATCATATATTGCAACGTGACCGCAGTCTGGATCACCGCATACATAGATAGTGAATCCATCGCTCTGGTCAAGAAGTCTATCCTTTATGGCCATTGCTGCTCCGTGTCCAATAAGCGTATCCCTTTCCATCTCTCCAAACCTTAGCCCTCCCTGCCTGGATCTTCCCTCGGTAGGTTGCCTTGTAAGTATTTGAACAGGTCCCCTGGACCTTGCATGGAATTTCCCGGCCACCATGTGATGAAGCTTTTGATAGTAAACAACTCCAACAAATATATCCGCCTTGAACTTCCTTCCAGTAAGACCATCATACATTGTTTCTCTGCCAGTATACTTATATCCATTTCTCTCAAGGGCTTCTCTCAAGGATTCTTCCGGCTCACCGTTGAAGACAGTACTGTTTATGAATCTTCCTTCGAGAGATCCAGCCTTACCTCCTAGTGTTTCAAGAAGGTGTCCTACCGTCATTCTGCTCGGAATTGAATGTGGATTTATTATAAGGTCCGGAATTATGCCCTCTTCAGTGAAAGGCATATCTTCCTGAGGTATTATTGCTCCAATGACACCTTTTTGCCCGTGTCTGCTTGCGAATTTATCACCCAGTTCCGGAACTCTGTCATCCCTAACTTTTACTTTCAGAAGCCTGCTGTTATTTTCAGAGACTGTGAGCAGAACGGAATCAACATATCCGCTCTCTCCGGGTCTGTTTGTTATCGAACTTTCCCTTCTCTTCTGGATTGATATGTGCTGCTCCTCTTCCATGAACCTCGGGGGTGAAGTCTTTCCAATAAGAACATCCCCACTGGTGACGAATGTCTCTGGCGCAATCATTCCATTTTCATCTATATTCCTGTAAGCTTCTTCACTCCTGACTCCTCTAACCTCCGGAGGTGGTATCTCAAATCTGTCTTCCTGGCCACCAGGGTATCTCTTTTCCTCTGCCCTGTAAGTCCTGAAGAAAGCAGATCTTCCAAATCCTCTTTCCACCGACGCCTTATTCACTATGATTGCATCCTGGATGTTATAATTGTGATAGGAGATTAATGCTACAACAGCATTCTGTCCCGATGGTCTCTGATTGTATTTTATGTAGTCAGCTGTCCTTGTTGTAACCAGAGGCTTCTGTGGATAATGAAGAACGTGACCCCTGGTATCAGGCCTCAACCTGTAATTTGAAGATGAAAGACCGAGGGACTGTTTTGTCATTGCCGCACCCATCGTTACCCTTGGAGACTGGTTGTGTTCTGTATAAGGTATAACGCCTACGACCACTCCCTGTATGATCATAGGATCAATTTCAAGGTGAGTATGCTCTTCATTGTATAGCTTATTAACTTCAAAGACGCTGTTGCAATTCAGGCATTTTAGTTTAATCTTTTCCTCTCCGGGATTGATCCAGTCGATTTTATCACTGTAGAGGAAAGTACCACAATGGGGACATTTTTCGGGCTTCTCATAGGGATAAATAGCTATGTAAGCGTTCTCTTCCTCCTCAGCATCAAGCCATTCTATTATGCCATTTGAAATCAGGTCCTTTATACCTATCTTACCCTGATCTAGCTCTTCCCTGATCTTTGAATTGAATTTTATCTTTCCATCGTATACTATCAAGAGAGGCCTCCTTATCCTTCCCTTATCGGTATTTATTATTACTTCATTCGTGGTATCATCATACCTTACATTAACCTGATTTGATAGGTTCCCACTCCTTCTTCTCTTTCTCAGTTCTGATACAACATAATTCCCGTCTTTATGATAACCTACAAGATTTCCATTAACGTAGATTCTCGTGAGACCTGGTTTTTCCCCAAGAATCTCCTCCAATCCCATTTTCTTGAGCAGTTCTATTATATTTTCTTCCGGATAGCCTTCCGTGATGTCTATGATAAGACTTGCATTCTTAACAAGTCCGCAGTTCTGGCCTTCCGGTGTTTCATTCGGGCACATCCTTCCCCATTGTGTCGGATGAAGATCTCTTGCCTCAAAGTGAGGCTGTGATCTTGTCAGTGGAGAGGATATCCTTCTTAGGTGCGATAATGTAGCTATGTAAGAAGTCCTTTCGAGCAGCTGGGAAACCCCGGTTCTTCCGCCAATCCAGTTTCCTGTGGAAAGTGCATGCTTCAACTTCTCATTTAGCACATCTTGCCTTACAGCTGCGCTCAGCCTTATTCCTCTTTTCTTGTTATATGTTTTTTCCAATTGACCCTTAAGATCTTTGAGAAGGGCCTGGGCTGAACTTCTGAAAAGCTCCTCCATCAAATCTCCAGAAAGCTTTATTCTCTTGTTAGCCAGATGATCTTTATCATCTTCCTTCCTTATTCCAAGATGCAATTCAAGAAGGGCTCTTGCCATTCTACCGAGATAAATTCCTTTCTTTGTCCTGTCTTCTGGAGAATCGCCAAGATGTGGAAGCAGATTTTTGTCAAGTATCTGCGATAATTTCTTCTCTCTGAATTCCTTTGCTTGCCCTGCCGCGAATCTCTTTTCGAGGTAATTTATCGCGTCCTTCGTACTCATTATTCCACCTGGTGGGTAAAGTTCCGGATTCTCTGCATCTTCAATGTTGGCATAAATTATAGGAACCATCCTTTCATTTGTTACAACTGAGTCGTAGATATCCTTATCCTTATCAACACCAAGCGCCTTCATCAGTACAACAAGAGGGATTGTACCTGCGATTGAAGGTATTGACACTATCAATATACCATCTGCCTTCCTTTCTACTGTGATTAAAGCCCTATAGCCTTCCTTTTGTGAGAATATCTTTGCAACCTCAATCTTGGTATCGTATCTTTCCTCATATTCTACTATTATTTTGTTTGGTGCAAGGTCCTCCATGGAGATTAGAGTTCTCTCAGTGCCTCCGATAATGAAATAACCTCCCGGGTCCTGCGGATCTTCGCCCAGCAGTTGAACCTTCTTCTCATAGGGCATCGCTAAAAGTTCTTCCTCAGTCATTCCCCTTATCTTCTCATTCTTTCTCAGATTTATTCTCCTTATGAACTCATCTATGTTGTTCTTATGGAGTATGCAAATCTTAGATCTTACCATTACGGGAAATTCGCCGATTTTTATCTTTTCATTTCTTGTTTCAACGTCATCTTCTATCACGGTAAACTCAAGAAACAGCGGGGCCATGTAATTCAAGTCTCTTAGTCTTGCTTCTAGAGGCGTAATATAGTTTTCTGAACCTGTTGGCTCCCTTATCTTCGGAAGTTCTATTGTAACTGTTGGCTCATTTTTCCCTTTGCCTAGACGCCTTCCAAATCTTATCCTTATATCTGCACCGCCTGTCTTGGATCTATCCAGCTTCATTTCTCCAGGCTCATCATCATCCGTTACCCTCAATGTATCAAAAACCTGCTGCATTATTGAGTCAGGGTTATCCTCAGTGGGTATGAAATCATTGTATGAGACGAGTTGATGGTTCACAACCTCATATTCTCTAAAAAATGTATTCAAAATACTTTTCATAATTTATTCACCTATTACCATCCTATAAATTGTTGCAATTCCACTTGTCCTGCTTTTCCTCACTATCTTAACTATCCTGCCAGGTTCAATATCACCGCTGATCTTCTCCAGGGCTTTTATTACGGGATCTGATTTCCTGATCTTTGGCAATTGATTTTTAGAAATACCTAGTTCCTCCAATAACTTTCCTTCCTCTTCCACTGGTACCAGTATGTGTTCTGGGACCATTTCGTGTAACAGTATATTAAACTTGGCCATTAAAATCTACTCCTAATGCTTCCAGAGCGATAAAACTTTCCTATATTTATATTTCCATACCATTTCATTTTTGAACCTCTGGAATTGCTTATCTATATGGATTCATAATACTAAACATTTTTGCACCATCAATTTCCCTCATAAAAAATATAAGGAAGATATCTATCAGCCTTGAATGAAATTAGATGGTAATAAAGTACTGGGTTTCCTGTCGTTCGTAATGCTCCTTGGAGCTGTGATATTCTATTTATCCTGGTCTATAGCTTATGGGGACTGGAATGATATAGGCCTATACAGCATTTCCATAATACTTATACTGTTCGGGATCCTTGGAATATGGCTCTCCAGATTGAGGGCTAAGGATATCAGTATTTCTTAGATATTATTGTTTTATTACCCTTTTCCCCGCATATAATGCATTTTCCATATTCTTCAGATGATGATAGTATTGATTTTCCTGTTTTCTCTTCTATCTTGGTTGCACATTCTCTTGATCCGCACCAATATATTGCATTTGGCATTACATCATCAGATTTTTCAATATCATCAATAAATTTAATGTAAGAGTCCATTTTCTCTTTGGCATTTTTCTTGATTATTTCCTGAATTTCATTAAGAATATTCTGTACTTCAGACATGAAAGATTCAATTAACATGTTCTTCTTTCCACCTGTCCTATATGCGAGAGTGACTTTGTTATCCCTGACTTCTCTCAGTCCAATCTCAATACGTAATGGAATGCCCTTTTCCTCCCAATCATTGTATTTCCATCCTGGTGTGTACTGATCCCTGTCATCAAGTTTTGCTCTTATTCCCATTTCCGTCAGATTTTTCAGAAGCTTCTTGCAATATTCAATAACCCCTTCGCCTGGAATCGGGACTATTATAACCTGAATCGGAGCTACCTTTGGAGGAAGTATAAGACCCTTTTTGTCGCCATGAATTCCCACTATGGCCCCAACAAGTCTTTCTGAAATTCCGAATGTTGTCTGGTGGGCATATTTTCTCTCCCCATTTTCATCTGTGTATACTATGTCATAAGGTTTTGAGAAATTATCCTTGTAATGGTGCATGGTCGCTATCTGCAAACTCCTTCCTGAAGGGAAAAATGTATCCACACCAATTGTGTAATGGGCTCCCGGAAACTTATCCCAATCCGGTCTCTTACCCATAATATAGGGTAGAGCCACTTCGTCAGCGATATTCTTCCATATCTCTATGTCATCACTGACCTGCCTCTCCGCAGACTGATAGTCTTCATGGCAGGTGTGCCCCTCAATAAAATGTATTTCCCTTACCCTGATAAAGGTCCTTGTCTGTTTAGTCTCATACCTGAAAACATTGACGATCTGGTAAATTCTTAAAGGAAGATCCGCATGACTCCTGACCCATAGCGAGAATATAGGATACATTGCAGTTTCGCTTGTTGGCCTGAGTACTAACTTCTCATCAAGAGGATCGTTCCCCCCGTGAGTGATCCAATATACTTCATTTGAAAAACCCTTTATATGCTCTGCTTCCTTATTGAACTGACTCTCAGGAATTAAGGTCGGGAAATTCACTTCCTGATAGTCTTTGGAATCAAAGTATTTTCTTATCATCTGGTCAATATTTCTCATCAGTTTCCAGCCGTATGGCGGCCAGATATTCAGACCCTTTACTGGATATCTCTTGTCGGATAGACCTGTTCTTTCTATAATATCATTATACCATTCTGAAAAGTTATCCTCAGGTTCTTCTTTTTCCATCCTCCCCCTATCTACTCAATATATTAAAAAATTAATCTTTATCTGAATGATAAAATTTTTCAATGATTTGGGATTGTGGATATGTGGAACTGACTAATGGTGAGAAGAAGCTGATCAAATTTTTGAAGGGTAAAGGGTATGTGGATTCTGAAGATATCTTCAAGAATATTGAAAGAAATGAAGCGTCTAGTTCCATATCCTGGCTTAAGGAAAAGAAACTGGTAAATGTTTCAGAGCATCCAGTAAAATATTATGTAATAGGTCCTGAAGGGAAGAGAGTTCTTGAAAAAGGCTTGCCTGAAGAAAATCTCCTGAAATATTACAATCAGGGGATCAATATCCTCAGTGAACTTGAAAAAGTTATGGGAGACGATTTAAGATATGGACTTGCACAGATATTGAGATTAGGAGGTAAGGTGGTTGATGGAAAAATTGTCATTGATGATGATTCAAAACTTTCTAAAAGTATAGAAAAAATTAAAGATATACTGTCAAGGGCTAAGGATGGACAGATAGATGAAAATGATGCTGAGATAGTGAAATCTAGGAAGGGATTTCTGAATGAAAAGGTAAGAATGGTCAGAAGTATCAGACTTACAGAGGAAGCGGAGAGAATAAGTGATGATGAGCTTATTGAAACAAATGAAATTAACCAGATAACTCCTGATGTCATAGATAAGTTCAATGATGAGATAAAATTGAGACCTTATAATGTGAATATGTATGCCCCCCGTTATCTCCCTGGTAAGATACATCCTCTTTCTGAATTCATAAACCAGGTGAGGGAAGTGATGCTTCAGATGGGATTCAGCGAGTTGAAGGGAGAGATTGTCGAGAGTGCTTTCTGGGATATGGATATACTCTTTATCCCGCAGAACCACCCTGCAAGGGAGATGCAGGATACGTTCTATGTGAAAGGCGAAGCAGAATTAGATAGAAACATGGTCAATAAAATAAGGGATGTTCATGAGAGGGGAATAAGTGGATCCAAGGGGTGGCAATATGATTGGTCAGAGAAGGAAGCCTCAAAAATGCTTCTTAGAACACATACAACAGTCAACACAATAAGATACCTTGTAGAACATCCAAATGAAAAATGCAAGATATTCTCCGTTGAGAAAATATTCAGAAGGGAAAATGTGGATTCAAGGCATCTTGCTGAGTTCACTCAGGTTGAAGGAGTTATAGCCGGGGAAGGGGTCACTTTCGGGACCCTTATGAAAACACTGAAAGAATTCTATAACAGAATAGGGATTACAGAAATATGGTTTAAACCCAGTTATTTCCCCTATACAGAACCCTCATTAGAAATTCATGGAAAATTTATGGGAAAGGAGATGGAACTGGGAGGTGCCGGAATGTTCAGACCTGAAGTCCTTAAGCCATGGGGTATAAGATATAACGTAGCGGCCTGGGGGCTTGGCCTAGAGAGACTCCTCATGCTCGTGCTAAATTTAGAAGATATCAGGGATATATACAGGAACGACCTATCATTCCTGCGTGAGAGAAAAATATTAAAGAATATTTTCTAATTTCTTCTGTACTCCTGATTTGTCTTTCTTTATGTCAAATTTTTCTGCAATAATATCGAGTATAACTCTGAAGGCAAGTTCTGGATATTCTTCCATTGGGATGAATGCTTCAGTATCAGGCGTGATCCTTAGACCCTTCAGTTCCACTTTTTCAATTAGTTTCTTCCTTTCCCTCTTATCTATCTTTTTGGCCTTAATATCCCCTATAATTCCCGCTCTTTCCATTTCTACCCTGAATATTGGTCTATCTAGGATTTTATAGAGAACATATAGAATTTCATTTGCCTTTTTTTCTTCGGGTTCATCTGATAGTTTAGAGGCTACGATTTCATAAATACTATTTTCTTCCTTTTTGTTTAGGGAATAGAGCTTAGAGGGTTTCTGGTACCTCTCCTTCAGGAAACCAAAATCGGCCATTGCCCACAGGTAACCTGTAAGTGTCAATCTGTGTATTTTAGAATCCTCGTCTAGATTCACTTCCTTATAGATCTCGGATATTGATTTACCGTCTCCTCTGACAATATCTATGATCCTGTCTTTTAGAAGCATTCCTCTGAGGTTTCCGTTTGGCATTATAGGTCTACCATTCTCTTCTGAAGTTTTTTCTGCACTTCCGGCATTGTTGTATATTCCATTTCCTCGTCTGGCAGTCTGTGAGGTTCAAATGGACCATTTCTTCTCATAAATTCAGTCATTGTGAGTGCAATTTCCCTGGCCTGATCGAATGCCCTTTCCCCGAGAAGATCAGCAGGACCTATAAGCTTTCCTTCCGCCAGCTGGAATCCGAGTCCTATCACCCTAGGTGGTCCATCAAATCTTGAAGGAATTGCATCTTCAATTGATACTGGCATAAGAGGCCCGTTATGACTACCCCTCATCCACCCGGATACCAGATGTGGAAATGAGAAGGCTTCGAGTATTTCTCCCATAGCAGGTAAGCCGGCCTGCCCCCTTACAATACCTACAGGATCATCCTTACCGACATATTTCCCTGCTATCTCATGCAATTTATCTGTGCTAACCACAGCAACAGGCTCATGCGAAAGGTGTGGATTTTTCTGGGACGGATAAACTCTCTTGATGATATATCTGCTCTTCGAACCTATAAGTGCAAGTAAATCGTACATTTCCTCAGGTGTCTTTAGTATGATTTTCTTATGAGCTATAACATCCCATACCTCGAATTCAAAACCATCGTGCATATGGGGATCTATTACAAGTCCTGGTGTATTAAACGGATCTGCGAACATCTTGTAGATCGGCAGATTGAATGCACCTGGTTCCGTTTTATCCATCATGAACACAGCTATCGGCTCACTCTTCCTTTCCTCTATTTCCATTTCGGCAACGCCAGGACCCATTCCCTTGAGATTTCCGGAAAATGTATCCTTCAGAAGATCCTGACCTGCTCCATATAACTTATATTTCTTCGCTATTTCGGTAGCTCTGATAAATGCTTCCCAAGCAAGCCCATGTACATATGATGAATTTTCTCCTTCTTTATGAGTCATCAATAACTGTAAGTCATCTCCTACTGATGTTACATAATAATCTATCAATTTACCTGAATTTTTAGCACTTTCAAGGACGAGTGACGCTTCAGCCTTCAAATCTGGATGAACTCTTGAATGCCCTGCAAGTCCTCCAACATCGGCCTTAATCAAACTTACTGTTATTTTCATAAAATTATTCACCTGCTGTTAGGTTATTGTGTTTCCATTACTTAATATTAATGGTAATTTGAAACTTTAAAAAAGGTATAAAATTTATCTATTTTCGTCATTACCTTTTCATCTCTAATTCCTTCAAAATTAAGGAAAGAGCTTCCCTTTCTTTTATCTCTCCCTTTACAACTTTATCCGCAAGTCTTTCAATCAAATACTCCTTCAAGTTTATCCTTGCGAGAATCTCCTGTTTGAGCTTCTCTTTTTCTCTTTCCTTCAATTCAGAAGAACTCCTTAAACCTGAATTTTTTTCCTCTTCTATTGCTGCGACAAGATCTTTGATGCCAGAACCCGTTAGTGATGATACCTTGAAAAGCTTATGATTCTTTGCCATATCCGGTATGCTTAATATCTCCATTAACTCTTTTTCAGATATTATAACATCAGGCCTGTCTGCCTTGTTGAGTACTATTATGTCCCCTATCTCCATCTGGCCGGCCTTCATGGCCTGTACTTGATCTCCAGTACCAGGTGAAAGAACAAGAACCACGGTATCTGTGAAATAAACTATATCTGTTTCATCCTGTCCAGCCCCGACCGACTCTACAATTATCATTGAAAAACCAAGGAAAGATAGAAGATCCAGTGTGTCACCAATTGCTAGGTTCAACCCTCCGCTTATGCCTCTCGTAGCCATGCTTCTCACATAGATATTTTCCCCATCTGAAAGTCGCAACCTATTGCCCAGCAATGAACCACCGCTGAAAGGACTTGTCGCATCAATCATTATTACTGCCAGCTTCTCTTTCGACTGGAAGTTTTCCACGAGTCTTGAAATTAAGGAACTTTTCCCGACCCCTGGAGGGCCAGTGATTCCCAGAACGTAAGCCTTATTGAATTTTGAATTCAAGAACCTTAATATATCTTCATATCCTGTGCTCCTGTTCTCTATGATGGTTATAAGCCTTCCAATTGATCTTCTGTTCCCCTTCTTTGCAGATGATATGAGGTCTTCAACACTCTCCATTTATGGTTCATTAAGTACTCAATAATCTATTTTTCTAACAGTATTTTAAAGATAGAATACACTGACATCATCTCATTCCTGAAGGGATTGGGGTTCCTGATTCAGCGACACATGGGTAAAATGGAAATTATATTTCGTTTACCCGTCATTTTAAATTTCCGGGAATATTTGCTCTCCCGACTCCCCTCCGGAATGCCCTAATTGGTAGCAATGCACAATTTAGCCTGCCCGGTGTTATCTCTACAGGAAAATTCTTAACATAGTCCGATTCGTCTATTCTCATTATTTCTTCTATATTTCTTCCGGTTGCTTTCTCACAGAATAGGTCGGTAGAAACCATGGATATGATACAACCATCTCCTTCAAATTTTATCTGCTTAATCACTCCATTCTCTTCCTGTATGTATAAAATGATTTTATCACCACAAGAAGTTGAAGCTTCGTCTATTACAATACTGTATCTTTCGGGCTTCCCAAAATAATAAGGATTCTGGTATCTATCCATAATTTCATCATTGTACATCTATTCCCTCCAGACCAGAGACAAGTGCCTCTATATCGTCAATATCATTGTAAATATAAAATGATGCCCTAGCTGTACCCTTAATATTAAGATATTTCATAAGAGGCTGGGCACAGTGATGCCCCGACCTCACAAATACATTGCTCTCGTCCAGATGCGATGCAACATCATGAGAATGCAACAAACCGTCTAAATGTATGTTTCCTGAAGCTATTTTTCTCTTGATTGCCTCGCTTCTGATATTAAATGAAATGACGCCTCCCCTTTTCTCTGTATCCCTTGGACCGTAAATCTGAATATTTTTCAATGTAGATAATGAATCCAAAGCTTTGCGTGTGAGATACTTCTCGTGGGACCTAACATTTTCCATTCCAATTTTCTTCAGATAATCTATCGCAGCCGAAAGACCTACAGCACCTTCAACGTTTGGAGTCCCAGCCTCAAATTTTATCGGAGGATCTTCAAATTCAACCTTGTGAAAATCCACTTCCTTGATCATCTCTCCCCCCCTCTGAAATGGCGGAAGTTCGGAAAGATTTTCATATTTCCCATATAGAACACCAATTCCAAGCGGCCCAAGCATTTTATGACCTGAAAATGCCATATAATCAATTCCATTAATCATTTTAAAGGGCATATGAGGTATGGATTGAGCGCCATCAACTATGAAAATTGAATCATTTTCCTTGGCAATTTTTGAAAGTGTATCTATATCATTTATGGTACCGAGTACGTTGGACTGATGCGTGATCGAAATTATTTTTGTTTCTTTTTTAATTTTTGATTTAAAATCTTCAATATCCAAGAATCCTTCAGGTGTGAGATTTATGTAATCAAGATTTATTCCTCTCTCCTCAAGTCTCATCCAGGGGAGTATGTTGGAGTGATGTTCCATAGAACTTATGAGGATCCTGTCTCCCTTTTTAAGTTTACCCTCAAGGCTGTAAGATAATAGATTCAGGCTTTCAGTTGTGTTCCTTGTGAAAACTATTTCTTCTGATTTAACACCTATAAAATCAGCAACATTCTTTCTTGCTTGTTCATAACAATCTGTTGCCTCCCATCCGAGTTTGTAAACAGATCTGTGGACATTTGCATTGTAATTTCTGTAGAATTCTGCGATAGCATTTATAACACTTTCTGGCTTCTGTGTCGTAGCTGTCGAGTCCAGATAAACAATCCTCTTGCCATCCATCTTCCTTTGTAGTATTGGAAAATCCCTTCTTATGCTGCCAACATCAAGCATTGTCTACCACATCTTCAACAATATCTAGATATCTCTCAGCTATTTCAGGAGGTAACGGGCTTATTATTGGATTCACAAATCCCTCAATTATTAGTTTTTTAGCCTTTTTTGGCTCCAATCCTCTGCTCTCCAGATAAAGAAGTTCATCCTCTGAAATATTGGATACAGTCTCTCCATGTTTTGCCTTAACTTCACCATTATATATCTCAAGAACTGGTAAGGCATTACCCCTTGCTTCTTTTGAGAGTAGAAGCAGGTTAGCCAGCAAAAATGAGTCCGTATTTAATGCCTTCTCTTCTATCTTGATAAACCCCCTGAAAATTATAGATGAATCGCCACCAAGTATTCCCTTAAAGGATGTATCATTGTTTCCATGAGGAGCCAGGTGATGGGTATAAACTTCCAGGTCCTGATGCTCATTTCTTTTGCCAAGAGTAGCACCATAATAATAAGATTCCGCGAACTCTCCCTCCTGGATTACTCTGAATCTGGTTATGTTCTTAGAGCCCGGAATGCTGAGATGATGTATCCTCAATCTCGAATACCTGGGCATTATGAATGTTCTTTCCACGTAACTAACCTTTGAGTTTTTTACATCTTCCAGGAAATAGTAATCCAAGGATGAATTCTCGCCCATTCTGATTACAGTTCCATGTGAGATGTTCGATTCCCCTGTTATTATAAAATTTTCAAGTATTTTTACTGAGGATTCAGCACCTATCCTGTATATATTTCTAGAATTGAAATCAGAATCGCCAGTATTAAGAATAGAAATCATATTTTCATCTTCATAATTAGCTGGTATTCCTATGAATGCTCCATCAGTAAAATACCCCTGATTTATGGCGCTCATCTTATCATATATCTCGGTAAATATTTCTTTCTCCTGAATTTCCTCATTCCTTATCGCTTCTTCAACCGACTTGAATTTTATTTTCCCCTTCGACAGATATCTGCAGGGTGAACCATTGTGTGTAGTTATGTTCAATTGCATACCTGCACATCCTGTTTTCTTGGTATGCATCAGAGGATCTATTTCTTCATTCTTCAGAGTAGTATAATATTTCATTGATGGAGAGTCGGGTTCTCCTTCTGCAGGTAGCTTATCTGCTATTATCTTTCTATTTTTCAACTCTTCGCTGAAGCTCATCCCACTGCACCCATTTTACTCATTTCAAGTTTTATCAATTTATTGAATTCGAGTGAGTATTCCAATGGTATTTCCTTTAGCACATCATCGAGAAATCCTAAAACTATAAGGGATCTGGCATCTTCTTCCCTAATTCCCCTGCTCATCAGGTAATTTACCTGCTCCTCGGAAATTTTTCCCACTGAGGCTTCATGTGAAAAAGATGCACTCTCATCAAGTATTTCATTATGAGGATATGTATTGCTCTTGGAATGATCATCAAGAATGAGTGCATCGCACTGGACTGAAGCTTTTGAATTGTATGCGCCTTTGTTAATCCTGAGCAAACCTCTGTATACAGACATCCCTCCCTGACCTGAAATACTCTTTGCAACAACCTTTGAACTTGTATTGGGGGCAGCGTGAACTACCTTGGCACCATTATCTTTCCATACATTCCCTGTCGCAAGAGCCACATTCAGATTGGATGTAGATGCCCATTCTCCCCTCAGAATAGATGAAGGGTAAGTCATTGTTATTTTGGAACCGAGACTTCCCTGGACCCATTCCATTTTCGCATTCTCCTCTACCCACGCCCTCTTTGTTGGCAGATTTATAATGTTGTCAGACCAGTTCTGAACTGAGGTATACCTGACTTTTGAATCTTTCTTTGCATAAACTTCCACAACAGCTGCATGCAGTGAATACTTACTGTAAGTTGGTGCTGTGCATCCTTCTATATAATGAACACTTGCACCTTCCTCTGCAATTATTAATGTCCTTTCAAATTGACCTTCCATTTCTCCGTTCATCCTGAAGTAAGCTTGAACCGGAAGTTCCATCTTCACCCCTTTGGGTATGTATAGAAATGAACCTCCTGACCAGACTGCAGTATTCAATGCAGCAAATTTATTATCACTTGGTGGTACTATTTTGCCGAAGTGCTCCTTTATAATTTCAGGGTATTGCTGAAGAGCGGAATCCATATCCATGAACACGACACCTTTATCTGCCCATTGTTTCTTTATCTTTGAGTAAACGCCTTCTGATTCCAGCTGGGCTACTGAACCAGCCAGATATTTTCGCTCCATTTCTGGAACACCCAGTTTCTCGAACGTATTCTTTATCTCGTCCGGCACCTCGTTCCAGTCATTGGCCTTCCTGTCCTCTGGTTTTATGTAATAGGTTATCTCGTCAAAATTTATTTCTGAAATATCTGGGCCCCATTTTGGTATGGGTTTTGACAGGAAAACTTCAAGAGCCTTTAGCCTTATATTTTTCATCCATTCCGGTTCCTTTTTTACCCTTGAAATCTCCTCGATCAACTCTCGGTCTATACCTTTGCCTGTCTGATATGCAGGCTTTATTTTTGTCACGAAATCATATTTCTCTTTGTTTATATCCTCAATATCATTCAATTTTTGCATTTATCTCACCTTTATAATACTCATAGCCCCTCTCTTCAATTATTTTCGCCAGTTCTCCGTTTCCGCTCTCAGCTATCTTTCCGTCAATCAGCACGTGAACAAAGTCAGGCTTAATATAATCAAGGATTCTCTGATAGTGTGTAATTATAATTATTCCAGCTCCATTTTCCTTAGCTTTCTGAATAGCCTTTGAAACTATCCTGAGAGCATCAACATCCAGACCTGAATCGATCTCATCAAGAATTATAAATTTAGGCTTAAGGATAAGCATCTGCAATGCTTCCATCCTCTTCTTTTCTCCACCGGAGAGGCCATCATTCAGACCCCTATCAATAAATGAATTGTCAAGACCGAAAAAATTCAAAAGCTCCTTAACTTCATCCAGAAATTTTTTGTATTCAAGTTTTTCTTGAGGATGCAACGAAGTATAGGCAGTTCTGAGATAATTAATAAATCTCAGGCCCTGAACTGAAACAGGTTCCTGAAATGCAAGGAAAATTCCTTCTCTCGCCCTTTCATGTATCTGCAGATCATTCATCTTCTTTCCGTTCAAAATTATCTCTCCTCCCTTTATTTTATACTTTGGATTCCCCATAACAGAATGGGCAAGGGTACTTTTCCCCGTACCATTTGGGCCCATAAGAGCATGAATCTCACCCGACTTAACTCTGATTGATACATCCTTCAGAATTTCCTTCCCATTAATTTCCACATTCAGATTTTTGATATCAAGATAATTTTCTGCCATTGCCATGCTATCTATACATCGTATTTAAACATTTTTTACTGTTTAAATTGATAAAATATAAATATGTTCTTTCCCTTACTTATCTAATATGGAGGAAATACTCAACCTTGGAAACAGTAAAAAAAGGATTCTTGAGGAGCTCATGGATGGCTCACTCACAATCAACGACCTCTCAGGAAGATTAAATATACAGAATAATGCCATAAGGGAACATCTTGATAATCTAGAAAATATGGGTTATATCTCTTACAAGTTTACGAAATCCGGAGTAGGAAGGCCAAAGAAATATTATTTCATTACTAGGAAGGGGATGGAACTTTTCCCAAAAAAGTATGACCTTCTGCTGAGGATACTGCTGGACGAACTGACTTATGAACAGGGAAAAGAATGGGTAAGGGACTTCTTGAAGAGGGCAGGAGAAAGAATTGTCAAAAATTCCACAGGTCAGGAGAGGAATCTTGAATCTCTTGTTAATTTTTATAATGGACTGGGATGCATGGCATCTGCCGTTGAAAAGGATGGTAATATAGTCATCAAAAGAAAGAACTGCATTTACTACAATTTAGCTCTTGAAAATGAGAATCTTTTGTGCAGCTCTTTTGAAGATAGCATAATACATTCTATATTCCCATCATATAAGATTACAAAGAAAGATACGGTAAGTAAGGAAAAGTTTGATTGTGAGATTACACTTTCAAAGGCTGATAATAAAACTTAATTCCTATTTTTTTATTACGTATTGAATGCTCACAGTGAATGAGACTTTTTATTCCCTTGAAGGAGAAGGCCCGTACATCGGTATTCCAACATTCTTTATCAGGCTGACAGGATGCAATCTGAGATGCGAATGGTGTGATACAAAATACTCTTATTCGGGTGGAGAACAGAGAACTGTGGAAAGTTTGATTGATGAAACAATGGGATATGAAACTAAATACGTCTGCATTACAGGTGGAGAACCCCTGCTCCAGAAGGATGTATACAAACTTATGTATAAGCTTCTGGAAAATGAGAGGAGAATTATACTTGAAACGAGTGGATCTATTTCAATCGAGGATGTCCCAACAGAAGACGATCTAATTATAGCAATGGACATTAAGACACCGTCGTCGAAGATGGTTGAATATAATTTATACAATAACATTGAGATGCTTGGAATGAAAGACTATCTAAAATTTGTTATTGCTGATGAAAAGGATTTCGAATTTTCTAAGGAAATAATGAAAAAATATGAATTTGATGGAGAAATAATTTTCCAACCTGTTGGAGGTATGGATCTTAAATGGCTTGCAGAAAAGGTACTTAAAGAAAAACTTAATGTTAGGGTTTTGCCTCAACTTCATAAGATAATATGGGGGGATAGGAGGGGAGTATGAATACCTATGATTATTCTGATGAAGAAGGGGAGATTGCTGTAAAATTGGCCAGAAGAGCAATAGAGGAATATATAGATATAAAGCTGATTGTCAAGAACAGCTATGGTGGTAAGTTTGTTGAGAAGAGAGGTGTCTTCACAACTCTGACCAAGAATGGTGAACTCAGGGGGTGTATTGGCTTTCCTGAGCCAGTCTATCCACTTGGTGAAGCAGTAATAAGAAGTGCTATAGCAGCAGCAGTTAATGATCCAAGATTCCCGCCTGTAGAGAAAAATGAGGTTGATGACCTCATCGTTGAGGTTTCCCTGCTGACAAAACCTGAAATTGTAAAGGTCAATAAAAGGAATGAACTTCCCTCTAAAATAGAAATTGGCAAGCATGGTCTAATAGCAACAAGAGACGGGTATTCTGGTCTTCTGTTGCCTCAGGTAGCCGTTGAAGAAAATATGGATTCAAAAAAATTCCTGGATGCAGTATGCTGGAAGGCTGGAATGGAGCCAGGTTGCTGGAAAGATGAAGATACGAGAATAGAAACGTTCAGCGCTGAAATATTTTATGAGGTTGAACCTCACGGTCCAGTTTTCAGGAAAATGCTGGAGAATGGTAAGGATTGAGTATAGTATATCATGGTAATTTTTTCATAGATTCCGAATTCAAGGATAGATACATAGAGGTTGAAGAAGGAAAAATCGTCTCAATCAGGACAGAAACAAGTGAAACTGAAATATATAGAATAAATGGTAAAATATTGCCTGCCGGAGTTGACATTCATGTTCATTTCAGGGACCCCGGGGAAGAATACAAGGAGGATTTTAATTCAGGATCAATATCTTCCATTTTTGGAGGAACAACTTTTGTGGCAGATATGCCAAACAACAAGAGACCGATTCTGAATCAAAATGATTTTAAGGAGAAAATTAGGTCAATATCTGGAAAAAGTTATGTGGATTTTTCTTTATATCAGGCAGGATCAGATGAAATAATTGAGGATGCGATAGGTGAGAAAATATTCCTTGGAAAATCAACTGGTGGCCTACTAACAGATTTAAAGAAATCATTATTTTCAGATAAAATTAAGGTGGTACACGCTGAACTGCAGAAATGCCTTGATATGAATAGCGGTAAAGATATGAATTTAAAGGATCACGACAAGGTAAGACCTGTGGAATGTGAATATGCAGCTATTGAAGAGATGTTTAAGAGTGGGCTTAAAAATATACACATAGCTCACATCACAACCCTCAGAGCATTGATTTTATCGAATAGTTTTGGATTCTCAACGGAGGTAACACCTCACCACATTCTCCTCAATAATGAAATGGATATAGGACCGCTGGGTAAAGTAAATCCACCATTGAGGAAGAAGGTTATTCAGGAGGAGCTGATGAGGGCACTCAATTTAAAGGAGCTTCATATGATTTCATCCGATCACGCACCCCACTCAATTGATGAAAAGAAGGAGTTTGAAAATTCACCCTCTGGAATGCCAGGTGTTGAAACTAGAGTTCCTTTGATACTCTTTCTAGCTAAAATAAAATTCATTTCTCTGGAGAGAGCAATTTCTCTTATATCCTCTAATCCAGCGTCAAGAATTGGAATAAAAAAAGGGATGATATCACAGGGGTACGATGCAGATTTCATATCAGTAGATTTTGAAAAGGAAAGGATAATCGCAGGAGAAAATATGCATTCAAAGGCAAAATGGACTCCATTTGAAGGATTTAAGGGTATATTCCCAAATGAAGTTTATCTCAGGGGTCAATTAGTTATGGAGGATGATGAATTAATATCTGGACCGTCAGGAGTTTTTATCAATGGCAAGCAACAAAGAAAAAGCAATAATTGAAAGAAGAATGAAGGAATTATTTGAACTCACAATTCTGGATGAGAAGGAAAAAGAAATTGATAGTGCGAGCAGAAAAATTGAGTTGATATTCTTATATTCGCAGAAATACAAAGTAGGGATACCTGATGAAGCAAGAATATGGTTTTGTCGAAAATGTAAAAAAGGGATCTATTCAACAGGAGGGCACATAAGGTTGAAAAAATCTATGATAAGTGTTCACTGTGGGAACTGCGGATATGTAAGAAGATTCAGGATTACTCGTCGATAGTTTCAGCCGTGAATAAGACATTATAGCCACTAAGGGTTGTATGAACCTTGTCAATTAGGAATATTGCGTCCTCCACTGATGCGTGATTGCCCCATTCATAGACCATATCCCTCGTACCAGTGACTGGTCTGAACCCCAATGACCTAAGCCTTGATATAATCTCTGATGGTCTCTCCCCTTCGGAATTAAAGATTATGCTTAGGTATGTACGCTTTACCATGGTGGGAGATGACCTGATCTTATTTATTTTTTTATATCAATCATTCCTCAATAACAATTGATCTTATTGCAAATTTAAAGCTGCATTTACTGTATCATGGCAATGTTTTGACTACTATTCTTGTAAGGGAGGAGTGCACCCTCAATCTTTGAATTACAATGAAACTTTGGTAGTTTTTCAGTTCATCCAAAAGGTCTTCACTTGGAAGGCAGAATACTGCTACAGTTCCCTTCATTCCCGCAAGTAATGTAAAGAAGTTTTTATACAGTGTCTTCCTGGATTCAGAGAATATTTTGCTACCGCGTCCATAAGGGGGATCAGTTATCACAGCATAAATATTGTTTAAATCCTTCATTTGAGAGAAATCTCCCTGGATTAATTTTCCTTTAATTGAAAAATGAGCGAGATTTTTATTACCTCCTTCAACCATTTTACTATTTTTATCTATACCAATCGCTTCAATTCCCATCCTTCCAGCCTCTATCAGTATCGTTCCTGTACCTGCAAAAGGGTCCACTATGATTTTGCCTTCTTTAACTCCTGAGATATTGATCATCCCCCTTGCAAGAAGTGGAGAAATGCTTGATGGATGATTTAGTGGCCTGCTTTTATACTTCTGATCTATAAGATTGGAAATTGATCTCTCATAGATTATTTCACCAATTAAATTAAAATTTTCATTATTGTATATTATGAATTTTCTGTCGGGATTATTGAGATTTACCTTTCCTATTATTCTCTTTGCCGTCTCTTCAATCAAAGATACCATATTTTCGCTTCTGATCTCCTTAATTGCATAGCTACCATTTTCTTGCAATTTGATAGGGAATTCGTGTTGATCTATTATTCTCGATATCCTTTTGGAAAATGCAATTCTTCTCACTATATCCAATGGTCTATCTGTCTCAAAAAATAATAAATCCTCATTTTCTCCTGAAACAATACCTCCGTATGCCTCCAAGAGGCCTTTTAATTCCCAGGAGGATAATTCCCTAAAATTTTTAGGGAATTCTGAAACGAATTTCATGGTAGCTTAATTAAATCTATTATAATAAGGTTGGACAGTTAACTTTCCTTTTTGGAAAGAAGATATTTATTAATCATGAATTCAATACACTTCTGTGCCTAATTATAAGGATGCAGGGGTAGATTTTGAATCTATTGGAAAGTTCAGAGATAGTTTGATTTCCGCCTTGAAGTTTAAAGGCAAAAAATACAAAATGGCTTCTAATATCGGCCATTATGCAGGACTAGTGGAATTTGGAGAAGGGTATCTAGCACTGCATACAGATGGAGTGGGAACAAAAACAATTTATTCATTAAAATTTGATTATTTTGATGAAATCGGCTATGACCTAGTAGGAATGAATGTAAATGACATCGTATCTGTAGGTGCTGAACCCATTGCGATGGTTGACTACATTGCTAGTTCAATTTTTTCAAGTGAATTAGGTGGAAGAATTGGAAAAAGTATAAACAATGCCTGCGAAGATGCTGGAATAGCACTGATCGGGGGTGAAACTGCTTCAGTTCCAGATATAGTTAAAGGTATTGATATCTCAGGGTCAGTGATGGGTTTCCTGAAAAAGAATAGAGTAATAGATGGATCTAAAATCAGCGAGGGAGATTTAATAATAGGTCTTGAGAGCTCCGGAGTTCATTCAAACGGTTTTTCACTAGTGAGGAAAATATATGATGATAAGCCAGAATCTCTTTATGATGATTTTCAAGGCGCCCCTTTTTGGAAAGCACTTATGAAAGGTACCGAGATTTACTCAAAGGAGATATTTGAATTAACTCAAAAAATCGAAGTAAATGGACTTGCACATATAACTGGAGGAGGTTTAAGAAATCTTACCCGACTATCGAAGAAAAAATTCTTGATCGATGATTTTAAGGTCAGCCCACTGTTTCTGAAAATAAAGGATGACGGAAATCTGAATTACCAGGAAATGTTTGAAACGTTCAATATGGGTTATGGATATATCATCATAAGTTCAAAAATAAATTCTGAAGAGATATTGGACCAAATGAAAAATTTCAATCCCAAGATAATAGGAAAAGTTGTTGCTGGTGAAGGAGTTCATCTTCAACAGTTCAACATCTATTACAAGGGTTACTATTGATAATTAATTTTAAACTTGCTTCTATTGTTTTTGAAAATATCAGAGAATAACTTGGCAAAGTTTATATCAATTTGATTAATATCGCTATAAATATTTAGGAGTGATAAAATGATTGGAAAACAGGCACCAGATTTTAAGGCTAATGCCTTTGTGGATGGAAAAATTAAGGAGATTTCTCTATCATCATATAGAGGAAAATGGGTAGTACTTTTCTTCTATCCTGCTGATTTTACATTTGTATGCCCCACAGAGGTTGAAGGATTTGCAGAAAAGTATGAAGAATTCAAATCAAAGAAGGCTGAAATTCTTGCAGTAAGCAGGGATACAGTTTATGTTCACAAGGCCTGGGTCGAGAATGATGAGAGAGTAGCCAAAGCAAAATATCCCATGGTTGAAGATAGAAAGGGGCTGATATCAGAATCATACGGAGTTCTTGATGAAAACACAGGGAATTCACATAGGGGACTTTTTATAATTAATCCTGAAGGTATAATTAAATACATGGTTATAACGGATGACAACGTAGGCAGAAGCACAGAGGAGACAATGAGGGTACTTGCAGCATTACAATCAGGAGGGCTTTGTCCCGTAGATTGGGAACCTGGAAAACCCACTTTGAAGATTTAAAATTATTTTTATCTTATTATTTTGAAGTTGTCGAGATCCTCCTCTTTCATATATTCAAGTATTTTTTCTGATATCATTGCATCAGGGATACTATTCTCGCAGAAATTTATTAATTTTTCAATATCTTCAGGAGTTCCCTGAAAAATCCCTTCAACAGATCCATCAACATTATTTTTTATCCACCCTCTGATGTTAAGGCTCTTGGCCATCCTTCGGGTTCTTTCTCTGAATCCTATTCCCTGAACAATTCCCCTGAATATTATATGAATTTGCATTATGGGTGAATATCACTATATATTAAAAAATTTTAAGATATCATATTCAAGTAAAATTTAAATAATTCAAGTTTATTTGAAAACATGCCTGAACATACCAGAAATAAAGAGGAAAAAAATAAAATTTTAAAATATATATCTGTGATCATTGTTCTCATTGTGCTTGCATCAGCTGCTTTTGTGTATTTCAACGGTTTGAACAGTTCAAGCAAAAAAGCAAACACAATAATTGTTACAGACGACATCGGTAGGAATGTAACCATAAAGCTTCCTGTGACAAGGGTTGTGTCAATGGACCCATCCAATACCCAAATGATGTACGCAATAGGAGCAGGAAATCTTGTGGTTGCTGATACGAGCTATGATTGGTGGCCCAGCAATGCCACTTCACTTCCAAAGGTTGAAATGGATAATGGAACAGCTTCAGTAGAGCAGGTAGTTAGCTTCAAACCTAATCTGGTGCTCGCCACCACTATCCAATCCACAGCAATCATAGATCAATTGAAGAACCTCTCTATACCAGTCCTTGTACTTGAACCACAGAATATTTCAGATATTTACAGGGATATGTATATACTTGGAAATGTTACTGATCACCAGAGTGGAGCAATTAAGGAGATCAATTATATGAAGAATTACATTTCCAATATACATCAGAAAGTTGAGAATTATCAAAAAGTAAGTGTTTTATACATGTTATGGCCAGATCCCATATACACAGTTGGTCCTGGCAGTTTTATTAATGATATAATAAACACAGCAAATGGATACAATATTGCTTCCAATCTATCCTCTCCGTATCCAATTATAGGAAATGAAACCATAGTTTCAGATAATCCTCAGGCCATAATAGTCGATAATGGAACAGGAATTTCCAATATATCATATTTCCAGAGCAATCCCATATGGCAGAATATTTCAGCTGTCAAGGACTCAAGAGTCTTATTCCTTAATTACACTGAATCAAATGAAATGAATGAGCCTGGACCACTTACCATATATGCTGTTCAGATAGTTGCAGAGTTCCTATATCCGCAGGCATTCACATGAAAGGGAAAACATTTTTTATTTCTTTTTCACTTGTTATATTAACCATATTTGATTTTTTAATATCTGTTGCGATAGGCCCAGTACACATTTCTCTAAATTCTATTATCAGCGTATTTTATGATAAAATTTTTGGCTTCAATTATTCCTGGACATATTATGTAATAATATTCTATATAAGGATGCCACGAGTTATATTGGCTCTCCTTGTTGGATCTATATTGGGTCTTTCTGGTTTAATTGCACAGACTATTTTTAGAAACCCACTCGGAGATCCATATCTAACTGGAGTTTCCAGCGGAGCTGCACTTGGTGCTGCTATAGGATTTCTTATCTCACCTTTCCTCGTAACTCCACTTGCTTTTTCATTTGCAATGCTGGCTGTAGGAATTACGTTTTCAATCTCTAGAACGGATGGTGAAGTCAAGGCAGAGATATTGATTCTTTCGGGTATTTCTGTGAGCTTCCTATTCTCTGCAGTTGCGTCTTATCTAATTTACCTGAAGGTTTATAACTTAAGAGGAGTTTTGTTCTGGCTTCTTGGAGGGCTTTATGGCGCCAACTGGAATGAGGATTTCTGGCTTTTCATAGCAGCATTGATAATTTTTCCAATTCTGATATATTTTACTAGGGAACTTGATATTATACTTCTTGGCGATGAGGAGGCAAAATCTTTGGGTGTTAACACTGGAAGAGTTAAATCAATAGTTATAATCCTTTCAAGTTTGATTACAAGTCTTGCAGTTTCCTTAACTGGAATTATTGGTTTTATTGGACTGGTTTCTCCACATATAGGTAGAAAAATATTTGGTGAGTCTCATAGATACTTAATATTTACTGCACCCCTCATAGGTGCAAATTTACTTCTAATTAGCGACACAATAGCAAGGAGTTCTCCCCAGGGTGAGATTCCTGTAGGTATAATTACCTCATTCATTGGTTCTCCTCTACTGATTTACTTACTTTACAGGAGGAGAAAGATATGATCAAACTCAAGAATATTTCAGTCAGGTACGGGAAAAATCAGATTCTCAGCAACATCAATCTGGAAGTAAAAGAGGGAGAAAATCTGATAATAATGGGTCCAAACGGCTCTGGTAAAACAACCTTATTAAAAAGTATGATGGGACTAATTCATTTCGAAGGAGAAATAGAGATTGACGGGAGGAACATAAGATCCTTTTCGAGGAGTGAGATAGCAAGATATATTTCTTACGTTCCTCAAATATTCACAACCCCATTTTCATTTACAGTAAAGGAATTTGTTTCAATGGGCCTATACAGAAAGAAAAGGGACTACTGGGATGAGGAAAATGATATTGAAGAAGCCTTAAAAATAACTAACATTTATGATTTGAAGGATAAATACATTAACAAAATTTCTGGAGGGGAACTTCAGAAATGTCTTATTGCAAGAGCCCTTGTCCAGGATTCAGAATTTATATCTATGGACGAACCCATGTCACATCTTGATGTCAAGGCTGTTCTAGAAATTTCCTCTATAATTGCCTCTCTCTCGTCCAAGGGGAAGGGTATAATTATCGTATCACATGATGTAAATATTATTAAAAATCTAAATGGGAATATACTTCTCCTCAAAAATGGAAATATATCATTCTTAGGTAAAGAAGATAATCCTGATTTTGTGAGATCGCTTGAAACGGTATTTGAAGTGAAAGTTCACAAAAATAATGATATTTATTACTTCACTAAACTATAACGATTCCATTTCTTGATATTTTGGTTATTATAGGATTTCCGTGTTTTCTAAGTATTTCATATGTTTCGTGATCATATGGTGCTATAATACTCTCCCCAATAAGTGAAACACTTGCCACTTTATCTTCCAGATCTTCCAGAATTGACATAGCGTGAGGAAGGACAAGACCGGATTCAATTGCAAACCTTCTTCCAAGAGTAAAGGCATTTTCGAGTGTTGGCCTTCTAAGAAAACTCGCAAATGCTCTTGTCCCGTTCCTTCTAATATTTTCAACCATATTTTCTGAGTTGATTATCTCTCCTGTTGGGATCTTTTTCTTATACGGCAAAAGAATTATTTCCTTCTCTGCTTCCAATATATTTTCTGTTATTGAATATGGAAAACTTCCTCCTCTTAGTCTAATGTGGAAGCCACCGTTGACCTGTGACTGCACGTCGCCTAGACCTGTGCCTCTTCTTATCTCTATTTCGTGTGCCATGTTGTAAATCTTACCTATTCTGGTATTATTTCCTGAAATTGCTGCACCTGTTGTAAGTGCAGCGGCAGCACTTAATCCGAATCCGCTGGAAGGAGGTAATTCTGACGTAGAAAGTATCTTTCCCCTGAAACCTAATAGGTTTGCAACTTCCTCCTGTATTGAGTTGTCAATTGGAATACCATTAAACCTGACTTCAGTCTCTTCTCCTCTTATTATCTTTGTTTTCATACCCGTTTCAAGGCAAATAGCAACTCCTTTTGAACCTTTTCTCCTGATATCCTTGAATTTGTTAGGAATGAAAAAAAGTGTTGCACTTCCTGGAGAGAAAGCTTCAGCAAACTTCTCTGAGTATTTTTCTTGCAACTTCATCCTTATCACCTCTTATTTCCTTGTAATTTTTTGATGTGACTAGATAGACTCTGGTTTTGCCTTCCTCCACTTCCCTTAAATCGTTAGCCACAATTGCATCCAGTCTATATTCTTCTATTCTCTTCCTGGCTCTTCTTATAAGTTCTTCCTTTGATATATCAATTTCAGCTTTGAAACCTATCAGTTTCCCTTTAAATTTTTCCCTCAAAGCTTTTAATACTTTTTTTGTTGGTTCTAACTCCAATGTAAAACCCTGGTCCGAAGATATCTTCCCTTTCATTTTTTTTGGAGTAAAATCAGAAAGTGCGGCAGGGACTATTATTATATCATTTTTTATTATGTCTTCCCTATAGGAGAGAAGATTTTCAACCGTGCTGAAAAATTTGAAAGAGAGGAAAGGTGGCTTCTGTACTCTGGTGATACCGAAATAGAGATCAAGATCAGCACCCATATAGTATGCTTCTTTAGCCAGAGAAATAGAGGTTTCACCCGAAGAGGTGTTGGTGATAACTCTTACATCATCTATATACTCCATACTTGATCCACCTATGATGCATACTTTCTTCCCTTCAAGTTCCCTGTTCAAAACCCTAATAACTGATGCCACAATTACTTCATAATCCTGAATTTTGGCTTTGCCTTCTTCCTCCTTCGGGTCGACGAAGACGACACCATGTGATTTTAATTTGTCAATATTTTCTTTTATGATAATATTGGAATACATACCCTCGTGCATTGCAGGAACTATTACAATAGGAATCTTTCCTAAGGCAGTGGTAAAAAATGATGTCACAGGTGTGTCATCTATTCCACAAGCCATTTTTGAGATTGAGTTAGCGGTTGCTGGTGCTATGATTAATATATCTGACTCTTTTATTAAAGATACATGCTCAATTTTTCCCGTCAATTCTGAAACCACTGGGTTGCCAGAAGCATATTCCAGTGCCTGTATCCCAATAATCTTAATTGCCGACTGCGTAACAACCACGTGGACATTGCCCCCGTGTCTTCTAAGTTCATGAATTAGTTTGACGCTTTCTACGGCAGCAATTGATCCCGTAATTCCCAGTATTAACGTCTTTCCCATTAAGTAGTCAGATTTCATTTTGAATTCTTTATTAAGTTCTGACACAGACAGTCATATTCTTTTTAGTAAAAAATTTAATGATGATTTAAATCTGTTTATATGAAGATATATGATACTCTTTCACTCACCTTAAAGGAACTTGAAGGAAACAATGGCAAAAAACTCAAAATGTTCGTATGCGGCCCTACTGTTTACGATAAACCTCATCTAGGCCATGCTAAGACAAATATATTCTTTGATGTACTTGCAAAATTTCTTCGTTTTAAAGGATTTAGAGTATTTTATTTGATGAACGTTACGGACATAGATGATAAGATAATAAGCAGGGCTAATGAAGAAGGAAGGGGATGGAATGATGTTGTTAACACTTATTCATCCTCTTTTTTCGAGATTATGAAGAGATTAAGGGTGGATTCTATTAACTATTATGCTTTTGCAACAGACTATATAAATGAAATAATAGACCAGATCAGCAGGTTACAACATAAGGGTCTTGCTTATGAAACAAATGATGGCGTCTATTTCAGCGTCAGGGGATTCAGCGACTATGGTAAGCTGTCCCATCAGTCTATAGATTCGCTGATTTCCGGAGCAAGAATTTCTATAAATGAAAATAAAAAGGACCCATTAGATTTTGCACTTTGGAAAAAGAGAAAACCAGGAGAACCTTACTGGGACAGCCCTTGGGGGCAGGGGCGGCCTGGATGGCATATAGAGGATACTGCAATAACGGAATCAATATTTGGCCCACAATACGACATTCACGGAGGTGGAGCTGATTTGATATTCCCACATCACGAATCCGAAATAGCCCAAATGGAGGGTGTTTCAGGAAAAGTTCCAATGGTGAATTATTGGATACATACTGGTCACCTCAATGTTGAAAATGTTAAAATGAGTAAGAGCCTCAAAAATTTTGTGTCCCCAGAAGATCTTTTAAAGAGATTCTGGCCGGAAGCCATAAGAATCTACCTACTCTCCATGCAATACAGAAATCCTGCAAATTATAGTGAAAAGGGACTAATTGACGGACAAATTATTGCGGAGAAAATTTCGTTACTAAAGCATCGCGTTAAAAAATATGAGCCTTCAGTTTCTGATAATTCAATTCAGATCATTAATAATATAATATCTCCATTAGAAAATGATATGAATACGCAGGAAGCTTTGGTTTTAATCAATGATTTCCTGAAAGAATCACTGAGCATTAGAGATAAGTCAGATAAAATTAATGGTGAAATTAACTATGTGCTGAACACCATTGATGAGATATTTGGCATAGTGCACGATGCACCATTACCTGATGGTGCTGTCGATCTAATTTTATCAGCTAGAAACGAAGCAAGAAAGAAGGGTGATTTTGGAACGGCAGATGAGATTAGAAAAAAGTTGGGTGAACTGGGAATCAGGATAGAAGATTCTACCGAGGGGAGTTTCCTATGGTGGTAAATGTAGATGCCATAGTTGTTGTAGATATGATAAATGTATTCGTTTCTGGTAAAATGGGCTCTGAAAGATATAGAGATATACCAAGAAACATTAAGGATATCATAGTAAAATTGAATAAGATTACTTTTCTTGTTCAGGATTCTCATGTCCCTACTGATCCTGAAATAAAGATATGGGGACCACATGCCATGGATGGTTCATTCGAGGCAGAAACTGTACCTGAATTAAAAGGAATGGGAATCATAATAAAAAAGAGTACATATGATGCCTTTTTTGGAACTGATCTTGAAAATAGGTTGAAAGAGGCAGGAGCGACTAACATTCTTTTCTGCGGCCTAGTTACCGATATTTGTATACAGAATACTGTGGCTTCTGCATTCTTCAGAGGTTTCAATCCCATAGTTGTAAAAGAATGTACTGATTCAGTAGATGATTTTACCAGAGATTATTCACTTTCTTATATGGAGCGTATCTACGGAGCAAAAATAATATCCAAAACAGATATTAGCTAAAGATGAAAAATATTGCTTCCCTGGAAGATATAGAGAATTTAAGAACTACTGATGTCTACTTCTGGAGAGTCAAAGATATACTCAAAGAAGCTGGTGTTAATCCGGTAGTCACCATGGAGATAACGTCATCCAACAGAGAACTTCCATGGATAGTTCTTGCAGGTCTTGACGACCTCACAGAAATACTCAAAGGAAAAGATATAGATGTTTATTCTTTACCAGAAGGAACGATCTTCCCGCCAAGGGATATCAACGGTATTCCAATTCCAGCTATTAAAATCACTGGTAGATATCTTGACTTCGGACTTTACGAAACTCCCATTTTAGGTGCAGTATCCCAAGCCTCAGGAATAGCATCGAAAGCCTCCTACTTCAAAAAAATAGTTGGGGATTTACCATTGCTTTCTATGGGAGCCAGGAGAATGCATCCAGCACTCTCGCCATTAATTGACAGGAATTCGTATTTAGGAGGCTGTGATAAGGTATCAAGTGTTATTGGTGCAGAAAGAATAGGAAAGAAACCGGAGGGAACAATGCCACATTCACTGCTCCTTATCTTAGGAGAGGAGGAAGGATGGGCTCTTTACGATAAAATAATTGACCCGGCTGTGGGGAGAATTGCACTGGTTGATACATATTGTGATGAAAAAGGCGCATCGGTTAGAGCTGCAAGGATAATAAAAAATCTGAACGCGGTCAGACTTGATACTCCTTCTTCCAGAAGGGGGAATTTTGCTGATATAATAAGGGAAGTAAGATGGGAACTTGATAGAAATGGTTTCAATAATGTAGGGATAGTAGTTTCAGGTGGTATTAAGGAAATAGATATTCCCGGATTGAAAGAAGCCGGAGCAACAGCCTTTGGAGTTGGCACATCTATTTCTAGCGCCCCGTCTATTGATTTCGCCATGGATATAGTAAGTATTGAGGGAATTCCTAAAACTAAGAGGGGAAAATTTTCAGGAGAAAAAAATGTTTTCAGGTGCCCTCACTGTCATAAATTTGTTGTTAGTACAGAGAAAGAAGAGATTTGCCCCTACGATAATTCACCAATGGAAAATATGTATAGGAAGATTCTTGAAGGTGGGAATATAATTTATCAGGAAGATCTCGAGAAAGAAAGGAAATATGTGATTGATCAGCTAGGGTGGATTGAATGATTCTTCTGACGGGTTTTAAACCTTTTTCAACTTTTAAAAAAAATCCTTCCGGGGAGATTGCAAAATTACTTGATGGTTCTTACTTCAAAGGAGAAGAAGTAAGAGGTCTTGAACTAGATGTTACGCATGAGGCTATTAATAATTATTTAGAGGAATTGAAGAATGAATATTCTGTTATAATAAACACTGGTTTAGCTGCTGGAAGGAGCTATATTTCAGTTGAAGTCATAGCTGTTAACTGGCAGGGTTCAGAGAAGGATGAAAATAATTTCACGCCTCAGGAGGGGAAGATAATTGATAATGGACCAGATGGTATATTTTCAACCATACCTGTAAGGGAAGTATTACATACTCTCAGATCTTCCAAAATACCTTCAAGACTCTCGTTCACTGCTGGCACATTTCTATGTAACAAAATATTTTATTATTCTCTCTATCATTCAAAGGCAAAAGTGGGATTCATACATTTACCAGCCACGGACGATATATCCGTAACAGGGGAATACCCCACTCTTGAAATAGAAAAAATGATTAAATCCGTAGAGTTGACAATACAGAAAACTTTGTAACTTTATTGCCCGCCCCTTTTCTCTTTAGCTTTTAATCTTAGTTCCTTGCTCCCGCATTTCCTGCATTTAGTTGCCTTTACAGGATTTGAAGCATAACAATTCATACATATCTTCTTATTGAAGAGTCTATCCATTGCTTCTTTGAACGGCATTTTAAGAGTATTAATAAGCTGTATAAATTTTCTTCTATCGGATTCTACAGTTAATCAAATACTTTCCTTTTTAACTTTATATTAATATATTAAATAATATTTTGGAGAAACTGACAGTTATGAGTTTTCAGTTATTCAAATTATATTATAAGATAAGATGTTCTTCCTTACTTGGAATATGCTTGACATTAAACTTTTTTAATTGGGACATGACTCATTGAGGCCTAATATAAATTATCCTCTGTCTTATATTTTACATTAATAGATAATCATAAATTTTTGAGTTAAAAATAAATATCCCTTATCAATCGCCATTCATGGAAGAACTTTTGGTACATTTTGATATTTATCTTGACAATAAAAAGTACGTTGCGAAAGTTAAGAGCGAGATGGGTGGTTTAAGAGAATTCTCCTCAAGAAATATCGAAAAACTAATGGAACAGGTTATCGTGGATATAAGTGAGGAATTCGAAAATCTTTAACGATGAAAGATTATTTTTCTGGGAGCGATATCGAGCGTTTTGCGTACTGCCCACTTAATTATTTGTTATACCTAAAAGGTGTTGATGCAAAGTCTGAAAGAGGAGAAATTTATCATAAAGGTCTGATCGATAAGATTAGTCATAATATACTTATTCAGAAGAGAATAAAATTTCTCAATACGCTCTTTTATTTCTTGACTATTTTGTCCCTTTTAGTGCTCGTGGTATTCTTCTATTATACGATAAAGGGAAGTATAGATTACCTTTTTCTGCTTCTTCTTTCAATTTTATCCATTTATATTGCAGTCTGGTTTTACCTTCTCTCAAATTTCTTTAATTTTTCACTTTTCAAGAAATCTGATCCTATTATTCTCTATCTTTCTATATTTTCCCTTTTTGCACTATTTATGACATTTATTATCCTTAAGCTAAAGGGAATTGTCATTCCAGTTCTCATTTTAACAGCCGATCTTCTACTAATAGCTGATTCAATGGCTTATTACAGACTTCTGAAGAATATAAATATCATAGACAGAGTCCCCCCAGAAGAGAGAGATATAAAATACCTAGATGATAATCAATCTGAACTTCTTAGAAGTGATAAATGGAAACTTCAGGGAAGGCCAGACATAATAGCCGAGATTAACGATGAAATTGTACCTATTGAGATAAAGAGCAGCAATATGCCTAAGATCAAACCTTTCTCGCATATGATGCAGCTTACTGCCTATGCAATACTTGTTGAAGAAAAATATGGTAGGCGGGTCTATTATGGAATATTAAAATATCCACAGGGAAACATAGAAATTGAGATAGATGAGAATATGAGGGAAACTTTAAGATCCCTTATAAAGAAAATGGAAATAGTAAGAGATACTATGGATGCCCACCGGAATCATAATAATAAGGGGAAGTGTCAGGGTTGCTATAGAAAAAATGTTTGTCCCGAATCTCTTGCATAATTAATTCCTGTAAAAATCTATGAAATTATTTTTCTTTCTAATTTCCAACCAGATTTTTATTTTCATTTTTTACTGGAATTTTAGCTCTTTGCCTTTACAAGATGACTCCTGGGATAATATATGCAATTTGGTCGATATAACGCCATCTCGCCCATTTGCTATATATTCCGATTTTCCTGAAAAATCCTTTATTTCAGATAGATACATGTCGTATTTACTATCGTATTTCCCAATTTCCTTTTCGTCTTTTAAGAGGATGGATTTAACCTTTGTATCATATGCATTTGTCAGTTTCAGTACCGCATTATCTCCGTAAATAACGAGATCGTTGTTAGTGGAAGGAATTTTCCTCGAAGAAAGTGAATTGGCAATTGTTCCATTGCCAAACACGACGTTAATAGAAAAAGTGTCCTCTATTATCTTACAGGCAGGATGATTTTTTGCCATTACGGATAAAATGTCCTTCCCCAAAATATTCACAAAACTATCCAGTACGTGAACACCTGTTCCAACTATCGAACCACCTCCGGCCTGTTCGGGTATACCCCACCAAGAATCTGATGGGAGGGAATGAGATGAGAGGTGCGTCCATTTACCATATACAGCTATAATGTTACCCATATCACTAGAATTCAATATCTCCTTCATTTTCTGAATCCCTGGATGAAATCTTAGATGAAAACCTATTGCAAGTTTTCTTCCTTCACTTTCAGAAACATTTACAAGATCAATGGATTCTTCAACCTTCAGTGTCATAGGTTTTTCTAGCAGGACATCTTTGCCTGATTTTAACGCCTTACTAGCGTAGTGATAATGCAAAAAATTAGGTGAAGATATGTAAACCGCATCTAAATCATATTTCAATAATTTATCTATATCATCAAAAAATTCAGCTCCAAGATCCTCCGATATCTTTTCACCTTTAACCCTATTTGAAGAGTAGATTGCTCCTATTTTATTTCCACTATCAATAATTGCAGGAATTATTTTAGTCATTGCATGATTTCCCAGAGATATTATTCCGAATTCCATATTGTTCCATAATGAATTTTAACTATAATATTTGCTATTTATTTCTATTTAGGTATGAATAAAGACGACCCATGAATAAGGGCTGGATTGTTAATGATGTGAAAATTATGACTATTATTATTGCCTCAATTGTTTTACCCCAGTAGGTAAATATTGCATTTCTGTTTTCTATGCCAAGGATAAGAATTGTAGGTGCAAGTATTGCAGGGAAAACTCCCCTGGTCCCTTCAAAACCAACAAATATCATATCCGAAGTTTTAACATTTCTATCGATCGAACCGGCAAGTATTACCGATAATGGTCTTATACCAAAGATGAGGAAAACTGCGATGAGGATTCCATCGATAAGGTATTTACTTATGAAGGATAAGTCAATAGACGCTCCAAGGAACACAAATATCATAACTACAAAAAATTGTGTGATATCGTCCATGAAAATCTGGTAATTTTCCAATTCTTTATCCTTTGGCATATAATTACCAGACATAATACCAAAAATTGCTATTGCCATGTACCCTGAGCCACCTACAGCTACAGTTATACTGTAAACTGAAAGACCAAATAGCAAAATCATTGCCGTATAATATTCCCTGAAATCTCTTGGAAAATAAATCCTAAGATTTCTCATTAAATAAAAAAGAGCAATTGAAACTATAATGGGTATAAAAATCTGACTTAAGAGTAGATAAATCACTATATTATTAATATGGAAGAAGGGGGACTGCAGTATTCTGATTTCACTTGGCATGAAAACCGCCATCACAACTACCAAAAACATGTAGGAGAAAGGGTCGTTGAAAACTGACTCCGTTATGAGCAGAACGGAAGGAATCTCGCCAACCCTGCTCCTTTTGAGAGAAGGGATTATCGAAGCCGGATCCGTTGAGGTTATTATTGCTCCAATAATGAATCCTACCCATATTGGGCTTTTTAAAATTATTATTGAAAAAAGCCCTATAAGAATGCCCGTCACAAAGAGAACGAATGTTATAAGCGTTACAGTTGGCTTCCAAACTCTTCTTAGCGTGTATCTGGAAATCTTGCTGGATTCATCAAGTATTATAAAGGCTGCACCTATTGGTCCTATATAATGATAGAAAAGTGAAGCAGCCTCATTGGGATTTATCAGATAGAGCACTGGACCAAATAAAATTCCCAGCAATAGTAAATAAGGAATGTATACTGTTCCTGTAACTCGAGCTATTACAGTTGCAAGATAGCCAAGAATCAGTGCAAGTAGGATGGGAATCAGTATTTCAGTCATTTTTACTATATTACGATTAAAATAAACATTTTTTCCTTCCTTATATTAGATTAAGCTATTCTTGGATATCTTTATTTTATATCGTGTTCTGACTTCCATGCCTTTGGATATGTACCCCTGTCGACAAAAACTGCTTCCGGTTTAATAAAACCATTATCCCTTCTCCCCATAGCAAGAAGTTCTCCCTTTGTGCTCATTATTCTTACCATGCTCCCTTCTCCATTATCCTCGAGAATTCCAGCTCGGAAAACATTTGAACCATGTGCCATAGCATCTATGGCGCTATCCTTTATTGTAATCTTTGGAAAGTTTGTTGTTACATCTTCTGGATCTATTAATATAGATGATAACATTTGTGGGTCTCCATTCTTGTAGAAAGTATATGCATCCTTTAACTTTTGAAGAGTAACCATATTGGATTCATCCACAGGACCACTTCTGATTCTTCTTAATTCTACCATATTTGCCCCCACCAGTAACGCATCTCCAATATCCCTGCATAACGTCCTGATATAGACCCCTGATTCAACATTAGCCCTGAACAGGACGTATCTTTCTTTCATTTCTAAAATCCTGAGGGAGTAAATTTTCCTTTTCCTTAAATTTCTGGCAACTGCAGATCTGACGGGGGGAAATTGAAATATTTCTCCTGTAAATTCTCTGAATACATCTTCCACCTTTTCCCTTTGAATCTCCTTGTGAAGTAGCATCAGTGCAATATACTCCTTCCCTTCTTCATGTAGATAATCTGCTAATCTTGTTGCCTTTTCAAGACCCACAGGTAGAACACCTGTTACATTGGGATCCAGTGTTCCAACGTGCCCTGCCTTTTTCAAATTCAGCATGGATCTGACCCAGGCTGATACCTGGTGAGAAGTTGGACCTCTAGGTTTATCAATAACGACAAAACTGAAATTGAGCCTCTCTTCAATAGTTCTTTCTTTGGGTTCTTTTCCAAATATCCAGGGCACTGATAATCACCTCCACTACTTCTTCCGGATTTTTTTCCGAACTGTCAATAACGGCGTCATATATTGATGTATCTTTAAAATCTATATTATAGTATTTGTGATATCTTTTCCATTCGCTCTCTTCCCTTTCCCTAATCAGAGAGGATATATCCCCTGTTTGTTCTTCCCTCCGTTCATTGATAGAAGACCTTATTCTTCCTATTCTTATACTTTCACTTGCGGTTAGGAATATCTTGAAGGCTTCTATTTTATTGATGTGACAAAGCCATCCGGAAAGCCTCGACTCTACAACTATATTGTCCTTCTCCTTGAGTATCTTCAATAGATAGGAGTCAAGCTCCTTATCAAATTCTGGATCCTTTTCAGCCCTCTGACCCATTTCTGAGAGAGATATATTTCTCTCTGACGCATAACTCCTGAAAATAGCACCCCCTGTGATCAGTTCATACCCAAGTTTCTTAGAAAGAATTTGAGAGACAGTGGTTTTTCCACTTCCTGGTGGCCCAGATACAGTAATTTTCATGCCGAGACACTCTGTGTATTTATGCTCTTTTTAAGATAGTACAATTTTAGTCCATACTGTAGGGGATATGTTATTATTATGGTGAATAATGAATAGAATGCTATCCAGAGGTAAAACCCATAGTAAAGATGCATGAGATCTACAGGACCGAATGGTGATATAATAATGGCCTTTCCAATTGTTTTAACCTGATCCATAAATCCAATCATCCAGGCAAATATCAGAACGCTAAGAATAAGAGTTATGAAAGTCGGTTTCATTTGCTGTTGCGTTACCTGCATAGAATCCTGCATAGACTTGCTCTGTTCAGCTCTAACGGCATCTATTTCCTGTTTATTCTTGGTTCTTATAGCCTCCCTGTATCTTGCACTTAGTTTTTTATTTTTGAACTGCATTTCTGCCATTTTAAAATAATCCATAAAGAAATGCCTTGCTACTGTATTAACTATACCGGTTATTAATGAAGCAAGTAAAATGGTAAAAAGAGGATATTGGAAATTAAATCCAATAAATGGTTGAAGAATGTATATCATGGGTAGACTGAATAGATATCTCAGAACTGGAGTGGTGTAAACAAATAAAAGAAGTATCATTATGAAAAAATATAGAAGCTGTGTTCTCATCGTTTTCTGCATTGCCTCCATCTGTTCCTTACTCTGGGCGGGCTGAGTTGCAGGCATTATTTTCCTCCTATAACTTTAATAATTTGATTGGCAGCTTCCTCATGTTTTCCATTCTCGTTCATTACTATCATTATTGGAGAACCCGTGATTGCTGAATAAGATATCCCATACGCCCTGTTGACTTCCATGTGTCTTCTAATTTTATCTAGTGAATCATCATCCCTGTTTCTCTGCTGATCGTTCTTTCTTCTTTCAAACACTTCCAGGGGATCTGCTTCAATGGAAATAAATAGATCAGGTTTCAGAATTTGAAGTACGTCAGGTGGTAGACCGGGAAGGAAACCCCTCGGTGTCTGAATAGAGAAATGAGTGTCTATAACGACACTGCTTAATCCTGATAGATATTCTGATGCTTTTTTCTGAATATTTTTCTGAATATCTATGGGAAGTTTTCTAAGATCGTCCCTGTTCTTTACATAGTTCATCTTTATTGCTTCCTTAAGCATCACGTCACCATAATTCTCCACAATTATGCCACTCTTGATGAGCACATTCAGAACTGTCGTCTTTCCGACGCCAGGGATTCCACCTATAATGACCTTCATTTACATGCCTCCGAAGAAGTCTCTCATGAATGGATACATTTCTGTCATCTGTTCTCTTCCCATGGCCTGGTAGAGCTGTATTACTATTCCCACAGTCAGCAACACCCCTGTGCCGGAAGCATTCCCCACAGTCCCAATAAGATCTGCACTTGCAGCCAAAGCACCTACCGCTGCACCACTGAATACCGTGATTGCAGGTATATATTTGTCCAGAACTCTTTTAAGTACGCGTGGGTCCCTTCTGAATCCGGGAATTTGCATACCTGAGCTCTGAATCTGTCTGGCAACGCCTTCTGAATTCATGTTCGTCGTTTCAATCCAGAATTTTGCAAACAATACTGACGCTCCTACCATGAACGCGACATAAGCCAGAACATGAATACCCATTTCCCATGGAGGGTGATTGAACAACTGAGTTTGGTAAACCTGTGGATCAAGCATAGGGAATAACCAGTTTGCTAGACCGTTTGGATTTGCGAGATACCATGCAAGACCTCCTATGGGTGTGGTCTGCTGTATATTGAGCTGCTGTGCAAGTGAAGCTGAAGGATAGGCGCCCAGGTAATAATCATGACCGAGAATGGGAATCTTAGCGAGAGTTGGATTAGTCCAGAAAAGTAAAGACCACATTGCTAAATTTGCCAGTACTGCGGCTGCCAGTATGACTGGTATATTTGAAGCGTACATCAATTGTATTGGATATCTTCCTCTCGCACCCCTTGCCCTTTCATGGGCCAGAGGTAATTCAACCTTAACAGATTGCACCCATACAACGAGGAAGAATATGAAAATAGTTCCTGCTAGAGCTATGAGGGGATTTGGGGGAGCAAATATTATTCTTTCAAGACCACCGGAATAAAGATTTCCTGCATTAAATTGTGAGAGCAAGTAGAATGTCTTTGGAATTGCTCCGCTTGGGGGATTGGATATAGAAAGTGGGCCGGATCCCGTAGGAACCCAGTTAAGGGTACCTGTTATGAGTGCCTGAGAAACACCAGCTGCTATGAACAGTGAAACTCCAGACCCTATTCCCCATTTTGATACTACCTCATCCATCATAAACACAAGATATGATCCCATGAAAAGTTGGAATATTATGAAGATTCTGGCTATCATGAGACCATAACCAGGAACTGTACCATTTATGGCGGAAATAAATGATGGATCAGGTGGCAAATATCCAAAAACTTGCGGTACAGCCTCCACAAATATCATAAGTATAACAAGTAATTTCTGAGCGCTCTGATATAATGCCTTGTCATCAGATTTCGTCAGATCTATATTTATGATCTTTGCACCCACAAAAAGCTGCATGATTATACTTGCTGTAACTATAGGCCCTATCCCAAGATCCATAATTGAACCGGCCTGACCAGCAAAAATTGATCTGAATGATGCAAATACATCAATTATCTGTGCTCTGTCGAGACCATATATGTAAATATTTGACAGGACGAAGTATATTATCAATATAAGCGAGGTCCAGAGGAATTTTTCCTTGAACCTAACGTGTCTTCCTGGCTTCTTGACTGCTGGAAGTCTTTCCACCAGATTTTTCCATCCATATAATCTTGATCCTTCACCTGTGTAAGAAATCAGTAAGTAAGTCAGATAATATAAAGGTGCAACCGTGACAGATAACACGGCTGTATATACCTTATTGTAATCTAATGCCCTATAAAATAGGTATATATTTAAGAGGAATATTATTAAAATCGGAATTGCCGAAGCCCTATTCCTCTTTATCTCCATTAAGTTCTACCTCTCCGCCTGCATCCCTAATTTTTTGTATAGCTTTTTCGGTGGCCTTAGCTACTTTCAGATGAAAGGGCCTTCCTACCTGACCGGCACCGAGAAGAATATCATAACCCATCTGTTCCAGATCCAGGGAAATCTTATCGTCTTTCATAGTAGCAACGCCTGAATTAACAAGATAATCGTACTTTCTATCAATTTCCCCTACATTTATTGCTTTAGGCTCTTTTTTTGCTCCATGATATACGAACCCGTGGGCCCCATAATGATCCGGCATGTACTTGACCATCCAGATCCATCTGTGCTTTCCGAGTCCCGCCATCCCGGATCCTCCTCTCTTGCCTTTTCCTCTTCCTGCTTTCTTTCCCCTACCGTAAAGGCTTCCCCTATACTTCTTAGTTTTCTGTTTCACCAATTTTACCACCTTCTATCATTCTGTCTATTAACACATTAATGTCCTTTCCTCTATATCCTATGCTTCCCTTGAACTGATATGTCCTCTTAGTTGTTTTGTATCCTTTCCTTGGAGGATTCATTCTGAATATGGGTTTCATATTTGGTATATCTTTGATTTTTATTTCACCATTTAAGATCTTCTCAGCCATGTCATCGAGGCTTTCAAAACCAAGCTCTTTTACAGTTTCATCATCCAGCTTCTTTTCTCCCATTAGCCTGCCCTTCTCTCTGAGTAGCACAATGAGGTGCTCTTTGTCTATTTCGCCCCAGGTAATGTAATCTTTGGCCTTTTTTATCTGACCTATTTCTGTTTCCGGGACAATTACAAGATGATTCACCCTGTTGAGTCTCAACTCATCGAGTGCCTTCTTTATACCTACCTCTGTATGGTTGCTTCCTCTAATTTTTATCACTGCGTACACTCATAACACCTCCCTTATATATAGGGGTGCTTAGCACCAATTTATCATTTATTTTGAATTTAGAAGTTTCCTTTAGGGCATTGAATGTTGCATATGCAAAATTTACTGTACTCTTTGTATGACCTTCTGAAAAACCCCAGGTATCCTGTATACCTGCCATGGCAAGTACCTTCTTTGGTATATCTCCTATAGCAAGTCCAACTCCCTGAGGTGCAGGTTTCAGATCAACCCTAACGGAGCCAGATTTTCCCATTACTTCAAATGGAACAGTGTGACTTCTGCCACAACCGCACTCCCAGGAACCGCAGCCTCTCTTAATCTCAACTATATTCAATTTGGCATTTTCTATAGCCTTTTCTATTGCATCTCCAGTTTCCTTTGCCTTAGCGTGACCTATCCCGACGTATCCATCTCTGTTTCCCACTACCACTGTTGCGGCGAATTTTACCTTTCTTCCTGAATCTGACATTTTTTGAACCATCTTTATCTCTATTACCTCGTCCTCCAGATTTGGCAGCAACGTGTCAACAATCTGGGCTTCCCTTATTGGAATATGTAAGGCAAGTACTTCGGAGATTGTTTTAAGTTCACCATTTTTTACCATTTTTCCCAGTCTTGTCTTTGGAATCCATTCAATATTTTCATCAGTCATAGTAATTCCTCCATAGCCTTCTTAACGGATTTCACAGAACCTTCTGCTACGGTCTCCAGATGCTTTCCCACTATTCTGTCCTCTGAAGGTAAGAATTTCTTATCCACTGGAACCTCAACGCCTGAATCTATAAGACCCTTTACGCTTGCCATGAGTTTTGATCCCTTGATAACTTTCTGTCTTCCCATATCAACATAAACTCTCTCTATTCCCTTACTTTTTGCCCTAAGACCTGCCAGGTATCCAGAGAGATACGCTGCTGGAGTATTGCCAGTCGGTCCCTTCCATCCAAATTTTTTCAGTTCAACAGTACATCCATGAGCTAGAACTCTGTCGCCTGAAGGCCTGTATTCAACAATATCGACCTTCATATTTTTGAGTGATTTTCTTATTACTGCTCTAGGGACTCCTGTCTTGATCAGTGCTAGTCTCTTCCTGTAATCCGTTATGTTGAGCCTTCTCCTTTTTAATGGCATAATATATCTAGAATGCATTTAATCACCTTTCAACAAACCTGAATCTTTAAGATGAGTTATCAGAGCTGACTTATTATGGAATACTCCTCCTTTGATCTGGGAATACAATTTTCTGTAATCCTTTTTAGATAATTTACCACTGTCCCTCATCTCCCTTATTGCCTTTCTCATAGATCTTACATTTTTAACCCATCTATCCTTCCTTGGTTCCCTGGCATTTCTTGTTCCTTTCCTTGATCCCTGCCCCTTTCTTCTTCCTTTATCTCTCTGAGCCTTTGCTGCCCTGAATCTGCTTCTGGAATTTGATTTGGCAGTTTTCTTCTGTATAACATTTCTCTTGATCAGTTTCCTAACATCTTCCCTAGTTACTGCCTCCGATATATCATCTATACTTTTAGGGTCCATCCATACCCTGCTCGAACCTATCTTTAACATCTTTGAAGCCATTCTTTTTTGTGGACTTAATGTAACCATTATTTCACCTCGTTCAATATTTTAATTCCTACTGTGTGTGCTTTCTCCTGTATCATCATCCTCTTCTTCATCCCCACCTTTGAAGATATCCTTATAGCCTCGGTTGTTGGATTTACCCTATCAATGTCCTTAAGATTTGTTACATAAACTTCCCTGAATCCAGAAGGATGAAGCGCTCTTACTTCGCTTGGGCCCCTGAAACCAGATTCCACATTTGGAGGTCTGTATCCTCTGTGCTCCCTGGATTTAGAGTGTTTACCTCTTGGTTTCCTCCACGAATCACCCAGTTTCTTATACCTGAACCATTCCTGCCTGTGGAATTCAGGCCTTTTTCTGTTCATCTCATTTCTGACCTTTAGAAGTCTCTTTGATCTTGCACTTAAATTAGCCTTCAATTATATCACCTTTCTTCACTATATATATTCCGTCCTGGAAAACCCTTGGATCAAATCCCTTTATTTTACTAAGTTTTTCTATCCTTGCCGCTGCATTTCCCAAAGTTTCTAGATCATTACCTTCTAGAGTCACTATATCTCCCTTGATATTAACCTTGACATCCGCATTGAGGATTAGTTTTCTTGGACTTTTCTCGCCTAGGAAATTATCAAGTGTTATTTCATTTCCTTTTACTGTAACCTTCACTGGGAAATGAGCATACACTATCTTCATGGTGTATATGTAGCCTTTTGTAACTCCTATAAATAAACTGCTAATTATGCTTCTCCATGTTCCTATTACTGATGTGTCACTTTTCTTTTCTCTTGTGGTGTAAATTTTTATTGCGTTTCCCTGTAATTCTATCCTTGCGTATTCATATATGAATTTCTTGGAGACAGTTCCTCTTGGACCCTTCACAGAAAGCAATCCATCCTTAAGGGAAACATTTATTCCTTTTGGTATTTCAATAATTTCTTCCATTTTCAATCACCCTAGTATATGAAGGCCAGAGCCCTCCCTCCTACTCCTTTTTTCTTGGCTTCGGAATTGCTCATCACGCCATTTGTTGTCGATATAACAATAAGCCCTATATCCTGAGCTGGAAGGTATCTTGATTCCCATCTTTCCATCTCATTCCTCTTTATTGAAAATCTGGGTTTAATAACTCCACAATTGTTAATTGTTTTAGCTACTCTCACCTTAAATATTCCGCCTTTTCCGTTTTCAGAGTACTCAAATTCCTCTATGTATCCGTATTTCTGGAATACCTTGAGAACCCGCCCAACAAGATTGGATGCTTTTACTTCTACTTCTTCCCTGCCCAATTTTGATGCATTTCTTATTGAAATCAATGCTTCATTTAATGTATCTCCCATTTTTTTCACCTCAGGAAAATTTCTTGAACCCCAATTCTGGAGCAATTTCTCTAAAGCACTGCCTGCACAGTCTTAGTCCATATCTTCTGATAAGCCCTCTTTTCCTTCCACATCTCTCGCACCCATGATTTCTGCCATAGTCTTTTTTCGGTCTTAGCTTAGGTTGTACCATCTACTCTCCCCCCAGAATTTCCAAATTATAGTTATTCTTCATATATTCCATCATCTCTTCCCTTTTAACTTTAATTTTCTCTGGAACCTTTCTTGGTCTTAATCTTCTCTTGGATACTCTATACCCACCTTTCCTTCTGAAAGTGACCACTATATCCATCCCAAATATACCTATTTCAGGATTGTACTTCATTCCCTTAAAATCGGTATAATCAGAAATACCAAAACTGAAAGTTCCCTGATTTGAAAATGAATAGCTGAATGCCTTAAAATTTTTCACCCATAATGCAGACTCGAGGAATTTCTTTATGTCCTCTTTCCTTATGGTAACCTTGACCCCTATTGGCTGATCCTGTCTTATTCCAAATTCCCTGTTTGTTCTTTTGACTTTTGTGATGGTTGGCTCCTTTCCAGTGATCAGAGTGATTACCTTTTTAGCCTTTTCGAGTTTTTCGCCTGCTTCCCCCACACCTATGTTAACCGTTACCTTATCAATAACAATGTCTTCCATCGGATTCATTTCACGCACCTCCTGCGAGTCTTATTTCGGGTGAGGATTTCCCCAGGACGAAGATGTTGGAAACGGTAGTAGTAAAATTATCCTTACTTTCAATTGTGTTTTCCTGGTAACTTCTTGACACGTTGACCTCTTTTATTTGGGTAATCATACCCCTGTGAGCCCCCCCAGTAACATAGACCGTAGTATCTTTTACAAGAGGATATACCTCAAGTATTTTCTGATCAGGGAGAGATATCTTTATTGTATCTCCCCTTTTAATGGAAGCCTGATCGGTTAATATCACCCTCCCATCATGAGTGGTCAGCTGGATTTTTCCCCCTTTCTGTATGAATTTCCCAATGACCTTGACCAATTTCCATCCCACTTCCTCCATTTTCAGATCACTTAGAACAAGAACACCAGATTTGTCTAGAAGAACTCTTTTGAAAATTCCTGCATCGTTTATGGATATTGTATCCATGAAACCCACAGGTCTCTTGTAATCCTTCACAATCTTTCCGTCTACCTTTATTAACCCCCTGGTGATTATGTTCCTTGCTTCTTTAGAAGTATCTGCGAGATGTAAAATATCCCTTATTATTACCATTAATGGCACACTGTTATCAACTGCGTGTGGTCCTGGTGAAGCTTTAACTGACCAAGTATACATCTTTCTTGGCTGTTTCCAAGTCGTAGGTGATGCTAATCTCTTAATATGCTTACTCATCTTCTTCCTCCCCCTCTATTTCCTCCTCTTTGTCTTCTACTTCTTCTTTATTCTCTTCCTTTTTTTCTGATGCTGGTTCAGGCTCTTCTTCTACCACCTTATTTCTCATTGATGCAAGTTTTGAGAGCTTCTCTTTTCTCTTTACGTCTTCAAGTTCAATTTTCACTATTATTAAAGACGAAGGATCAAGTTTTCTTGGCTTCATCTTTCCATCGGCCTTGGCTACATTGACGTTTTCCGCCACTATTTTCCTTTCCTTTCTTAGAACCTTGACTACCTTTGCTTCCTTACCGACAACATTCAATTTTTCATCCTTGTCAGAATCCCCCTTCACTATTCTCACTATGTCGCCCTTTCTAACACCAAACTTCCTTATCCCATATTTCTCGATCAAATCATTTGATAAATGTAAATTAAGTTCCATTTAAACACCTCATACTATAGAGCTCGCAAGCGCTGCTACCCTTGGCCATCTCTCAGCAGCTTCCTTGGCTACCGGCCCTTTAATTTCAGTACCTCTTGTTTCACCATTATCCTGAACAAGCACTGCAGCATTATCCTCGAATTCCACCATAAGTCCGTCCTGTCTTCTGAATGTCTTCTTCTGTCTTATTACAATAGCATAGACGACCTTTCTCCTCATTTCTGGAGAACCTTTCTTTACAGATGCCATAATCATGTCACCAACAGACGCCGCAGGTACCCTTCTCTTTGTGTTATGGTATGCCTTAACATTAATAAGAGCTATTACCTTCGCTCCGGTGTTATCAGCACATTCTAGCTTTGCTCCAAGCGGTAGACCTCTGATCTGATTTCCTGCTAATCCCTTCATTGCTTTCCCTCCTTTTCAACAACAACAAATGATACTGATTTCGCTAGTGGCCTTGAATATGCTATTTTTACTATATCTCCCAGTTCTACATGGATACATCCAGGAAGATGCGCATGATATTTTTTCTTTCTTTTTTCATATCTCTCATATTTCCTGTTTTTCCTCATATATTCCCTGAGAACCGTAACTGTCCCCTTCATGGAAACAGATATGATTTCTCCTTCTATCACTGGAGACTTTACTGTTATTTCTCCGTGAAAAGGACATTTTGGATCCTTGCATTCCTCAACTGGTTCCTTAACATCTATCCCAATATTTCTCATAGTTTACCTCTCCTTCTAATTTTTTTTATTTTTTCTTCTGGTCTGAACTTAATACTATCCATCCTTACAATCTGATTCCCAACAATTATAGAAGTTCCATTTTTCTGTACTATTATATCTCGGATTCCCCTCACCTTTATAATATTCTTAGTCTCATCAATTACCTTGCCTTTGTATCCAATAATATTTCTATCTGAAGATTCGATTATCTCTATATTCTCGCCAATAATATCTGTCAAGAAAGGGTTCATTTTGATACCTCCACTTTAAAACCCATATCCTCAAGTACTTTTTTTGCCCTTTCTCTCTGGTCTCCCTGAAGTTCGATTTTATCGTCCTTTACAGTACCTCCAGTAGCAGTTTTCTTCTTGAGAGTTTTGGCGAGTTCCTTGATATCCTCTGCCTTTGTGTCAAAACCAGATACTATGGTTACAAATTTTCCATATCTCCTCTTATCTATATCTATCGTAATTACCTGTGTTTCCCTTGCTATTTCATCCAGTGGGGTAAGCTCCTTGATAAATTTATCATCTCTCATTTTCCAGACTCCCTCATAACAGTCTCTATTCTTGCAATCTGTCTTCTCAATGATTCTATTTTCCCAGGACTTGGAGGAGCACCACCCATAGCAGATATGCCTCTTTCCCTCATGAGCTCTTCTCTCAATTCCATGTATTTCTTATTTATCTCTTCTTTACTCATTTTTCTGATCGCTGAAGCTTTCATTTCCTCCATTGACTTTCACCTCCCCCAAATTTACATTTCTTACAACTACATCATCAGGTAACTTAACATCGTTCCTGAGTATTTTAACAGAAACACCTATAATACCTGGTTTGGTCATTGCTACCGCGTATCCCTTGTCGATCATTTCAGACGGATATCCTGATGAAATTACTTTGCCGGAGGTATACTTAACGCTTCTTGCCCTCTCTCCGGTCAGCTTACCGCCCATCCTTACCTGACCGCCTCTGGCTCCAGAATCCATAATTCTCTTCAGGATACTGTGACCTGCCCTTCTGAAATGCCAACCTTTTTCTATGGATCTCGCAAGCTTTTCTGCCATAATCTGAGCGTTTAAACCGGGATCCCTGGCACCCTCTACCTTGATCAAAGGACTGGTTAGATTAAATTTTTTCTCCAGGGTTTCCTCCATGTTTCTTATTTTAGATCCACGTCTTCCTATTACTAACCCTGGTCTTTCAACCTTCAGGATCACTATGGTATTCTGTGGCGTTCTCTGTATTTCAACGCCTCCAAACCCTGCGTCCCCTATTTCATGAACCAGATACTCCTTTATCAGTTGTCTCCTTATATTTTCCTTCAAAAACTTTAACTCTTTCATTCAATCTCCTCCAAAATTATCTGGATATGAACCCTCTCTCTGTAGAATTTTCCGCTTGAACCAAAGGCCTTATATGTGTAGTATTTAATTGGCGGAGCGAGCTGAGCTACTGCATTCTTTATCACGAGTTTATCAGAATCAAGCTGCTTGAATTCAGCATTATTCTCCGCATTATCCAAGGTCTCCAGAATATATTTGGCTGCCTTGACAGGATATCTTCCTGGGCCTGTTCCCCTGCGATGAGATACTGAATCGGTAAATTTTCTATAAGGTACGGCAGATTTTTTATGAATAACATTATCGAGATATTCTTTTGCATTTTGGAGTTTCATACCCTTTATAGTTCTGACCACTTCAAGGGCATCTCTTGGAGATATTGGTGTATTTATTGACATTGCCCTTGCAGTTTTTTTCTTATCTGTTTCCATAACATATTTCATCTTTTCACCTCACTTTAATGGCAGGAACTTTGATCCCCTGGTAGCTCCTACTCCTGGCCCAGAATGTTTAACTTCTTTTCTAGTCTGTACAAATTCGCCTATGTAGTGTCCAATCATCTCTTCCTTTATGCTGAAAGTCTGATACTGATGCCCATCATAAACTGAAATCGTCTTCCCTACATATTGTGGCAATATTACAAGATCCCTCACCCTTGTTTTAACAGAGTCCCGTTCCTGAAGTTTTCTGTGAAGTTTCTCCTGTTCAGAATTATAACCCCTTTTCAGGCTTCTCCTAGCCCTTGATGGCAAAATCTTTAAAAGTTCCTCGAATTCCATAGCTAAAAGTTCATCAAGGCTTTTACCCTTAAATAAGAGTTCCTTTCCCCTTTCAGTTAAGGCCCTAGACGTCTTCCTCTTAGTCCTCCTTATTGCCTTCTGAGATTTTCTCTTATCTTCCGCCATTTTACTTCACCTTCCTCTTTGGTGACAGCCTACCAACTTTCCTTCCTGGAGGTGCATTTCTTCCAACAGTTGAAGGTCTACCAACATGCTGATGATTACCTCCTCCGTGCGGGTGATTAATTGCATTCATGGCTACACCTCTCACCGAGAATGGCCTCTTGGCCCTGCTTTGATATGCATGAATTTTTTTACCTGCCTTCAGGAAAGGTTTTGTATTCCTTCCACCGCCTCCTGCTACTCCTATTGTTGCAAGACAGGATGGCATTATATCTTTCATTTTACCTGAAGGTAGCTTAACTGTGACATTCTCCCCATGTGCAACTATAGTGCAGAAACTTCCGGGTGTCCTTGCTATATTGCCACCAGATCCCGGCCTTAACTCCACATTGTATATTAAAGTTCCATCCGGGATAAGGCCCAGTGGCATTGTATTTCCTTCTATTGGAGATACGTCATCACCGGAATTTATCTTCTGCCCCACAAACATTCCAGAGTGGGCAATAAATAGTTCCTCTTTCTGGTCATTCATTCTCACTACAGCTACAGGTGCATAATGTCCTGGATCCCTGACCAGTTTCACAACCTTGCCTTCCCACTTCTTAGTTTCTGGATATTTTATATTTCCATAATGTCTATGACTGGGACTTCTATAGACAATACCTCCGCGACCCCTTCTTTGTACTAAAATTCTCTTTCCCATAACATCACCTCAGAATATCCCCAATTTAGTTGCTAGCTCCTCAGCTGAGAAGCTCTTGGCTATTTTTACAATAGCTTTTTTTCCTTCCTTATCTCTCATAATGTTCACATCTTCTACTTTCATTCCTGATATATTTTCAACTGCTTTTTTAATCTGGTTTCTTGTAGCCCTCTCATTAACTATAAACCAGATTTTATTTTCCCTTTCAATCTGCAGCATAGATTTTTCTGTAACAAATGGTTTTAAAAGAATGTCATAAGGATTGTTCATTGATCCCACCCCTTTATTATTTCAAGAGCAGGTTCTGAAACAACCACCAGTCTCCCTGGATGACCTCCAGGGGCTAACAGGTATGCATTAAGGTCTTCTGGACTCGAGACGTCTACACCTGGTAGATTTTTAACTGCTTTTTCTATTTTCTCCTTGTTTCTGACCACTATCAATATGCTTTTGGGTGTTATATATTTCCTCCCTCTGCTCTTACCTCTTCCCGCTCTGATCTTTGTACCTTCCTTTGCCCTCTCTATGTCTTCATATATACCTATTTTCTGGAAAAGTTTTACTATTTCTGCAGTTTCAGTAATTTTTTCGAATTTATCTTCAATGATAACAGGTAATGATTCCACGTTGAATATATGGCCTCTCTTTTTCACATAATCAATATTTGCTGTTGAAGCCAGTGCAGAATATTTAGCCATTCTCCTCTGCTTTTCATTCATCTTCAGATGCCAGTCCCTTTCCACAACTGGATGATGGGCAGATCTTCCACCCCTTGCATTCGAGAGTAGAACCCCCCTTGTGGTTCCTGAAACCCTAGGATATCTGGATATACCGTGATTAGGTCCTAGGTTATGCCCAACCCTCCTATTTCCTGCAAAATAATAGGATCCATACGGCACCCTTGAATTGGACATATAAGTGTTGAAAAACTGCACTATGAGATCCTCTCGAATAGGATGACTAAATATTTTGGGTAATTCTACTTCCTTTGCCTTTTCACCATTCAATGAAAAAATTATTGCCATTTTTATACCCCCTGTTTACTTTCAGTAGATACATAAGTCAATTTAATCGCATCAACATCCTTAGACGTCTGCCTTATCGGATCCCTGAACTTTATAATCCTCTTGACAGGCCCTGGAATTGACCCATGAATTAGAATATAGTTATTCACAACCTCTCCGTAATTTACAAATCCACCATTAGGCGTTATTGATTTTTCAGTTGGGTTCCCGTAGAATAGTATTCTTTTATTGAATTCTGTTCTCTGATGAAATCCTGTCTGCCCCGCCTGGGGAACAGTATTTCTAACCCAGTCTGGATGCCAGGGTCCTAATGTACCAATCATCCTTCTATGTTTTCTGTTCTTGTATGGAAGTAATTTTACGCCCCATCTTTTAATATGACCTTGGAATCCTTTACCTTTTGTAACTGCAATTACATCAACAAATTTTCCAGGCTTTGAAAATTCGTCAAATGTGACTTCTTTGCCCAATAGGCTGTTTGCGTATTCTATTCTTTCCTTCAAGGTTCCTCCTCCAACTCTTATTTCCGTTAAATCGGGAACCTTCTTTGATATTGCCTTGAGCTTCTTATTTTGAATAAGGACAAGCACATTCACATTGCTTACCTCATTAAAATTGATTTCCTTTGCCTTGTATTCTTTAGAAACAGGCATTACCCCTTTTAATTCATTCAGAGAATTTTTATCTAAAATCTCTCCTAATGAATACTCTCCATACGGATTCAAACCATAATATCTTACTCCAACTACCTTCATAGGCGGTACCTCAACCACAGTTACGGATGATGATACCTCGGATCCGGCAGTAGTACTATTCTTTCTGTAGTCCACAAACAGAGCATGTGTTGTACCTGCCTTAAATCCTACGAATCCTTGTAGTTTAGGTTTTCCATCTATCTCTGGCCAAGACCTAATATGAGGTATGATAGATCTTGCCCTTTTCCTGGGATAGTATCCCATAGACCCATGTCTTGAATGATTTGGCGTTGCCATATTTATTCACCGATGCATTGCCGTTGCGTCTTGATAACTCCACAATTCTGGAGTATCATAGGCATTTTGCCTGAGACGTGAAGCTAATGCTTCTCCAAAAACACGTAATCATATTTAAAGAGATCGCCTCAAATTATGAATTAATACACTAAAAAAAATCCTTTTTAAGAATTTTAATTATACTGCCAATTATTGCCGCAGACGGAAAGAGTAATTTAAAAATAATAAAATATAATAAATAATTTAGTCACGATATATTAATCTTTGATACCCCTCAATGGATTCATAGTAATTTCTTATTGAAAAATTCAAATAATCCCGGTAATTAATCATTTCTTTAAACTCAAGGTTATTCACATCTCTCATATATGCTTCAAGAATACCTTCCCTATCTTTAAGCCCTATGAGGTGCTCTCTTATCAGGTATTTTATTTCCATTTGAATGAGCTCTCTCCTATTCATATTATTTTCACCGTCATTCGCACTTCGAGTACCCGCATGTTTTACATGTTAAACAGCCATTTTCTGAAACCATTGTATCGTTCCCGCATTTTGGACAGGTCAGGAATGATGATTTCTTTGTTTCTGGCTCAGCCTTCAGCTTGCTGACTATGAATCCTTCCGTGAGTGTTGATTGGGGCTGTTCTCCCTTCATTGATATTTCGATAGCCTTTGCCACTCCGTCAGGTACTGAAGTGATTTTCATTCCACTCACGAATGTAACGCTCTTTCCCTTGATTCCTGATAGGGCCTTTATTACTTTTGAAATGTCTCCGCCCTGCTGAAGATAAAGCGATATCAACCTTCCTATTGCCTCAGAATACGCCTTTTCTTCTGTCCCAGATTTTCCCACGTTTACGAATACTTCCATCGGCTTTCCTTCTTCATCAAAGTTCACTGTTGTGTAAAGTTTTCCACTTTCAATCAATGGAAATACAATCGTCCTTCCTGTCAGGATCATCGGCCTTTCAAAATTCTGATCGACTTTTTTACTCAGCTCCTTTTCAGTGATCAAAATACCCTCTCTTGAACCTTCCCTATAAACTGTTATCCCCTTGCACCCTGCTTTCCACGCCTCTATGTATATTTTCCCGACTTCATCAGTTGTAGCGTCAGAAGGCAGATTTACTGTTGATGATATTGAATGATCAATGTATTTCTGTATTGTGGCCTGCATCTTGACCCTGAACATTGGATCAATGTCATGTGCCTCAATAAAATAGTCTGGAAGATCCTTTTCATCCGTCACGCTGTAGGCACTCATATATTCCTTCACAAGAGGATGGAATACCTTGAATGTGTCCTTTGAGAGGCTCTCACTTCTCCTCGTGTAGGAAAATGCGAATACGGGCTCTATACCGCTTGAGCTCCCTGCAAGGGCTGAGCCGCTTCCAACTGGAGGTACTGTCAGGAGTGCCACGTTCCTGAGACCGTTTGTTCTTATTTTCTCAAGAACTGCAGGATCCAGCCTCTTGATAAAGGGTGATTTCAGGTGCTTTTCAAGATCAAATGCGGGGAAAGTTCCCTTCTCTTTGGCTATGTTTGTGCTCTCGTCATACACTATGTTCATTATTCTCTTGAAGAGTGCGTCCACGAATTTTATGGCCTCATCAGAGTCATATTTTATTTTCATCTTTATGAGCATGTCAGCAAGTCCGGTGAAACCTACACCTATTCTCCTTCCCTTTTTCGCTTCCTCTGTCTGCTGTTTCAAGGGATGCTTGTAAAGGTTGTAGTCTGTCACATCATCAAGGAATCTCACGGAATACCGCATAGCCTTCTCAAGGCTGTCCCAGTCAACCTCAGGACTCTCAAATGCATTCTTCACGAACTGTGAAAGGTTCACATTCCCTAAGTTGCAGGCACCGTATGGCTCCAGCGGTATTTCAGAACATGGATTCGTGGTCAGAATTTCCATTCCATTGTATTCAGATGTGCTTTCCTTTTTCATTGTGTCCCAGAATATCAGGCCTGGCTCAGCCCAGTTCCTGGCAGATTCTATCAGCTCGTTCCAGAGATGCCTGGCCTTTATCTTCCTTTCAATTCTCTTGACCTTCTCGCTTTCATAATGAAGTGTGAAATCATCGTCTTCCTCCACTGCCCTCAGGAACTCGTCTGTTATTCTCACAGATATATTTGCATACCTCACGCTCTTGAGATTCCTCTTCACCTTTATGAAATCGAATATATCAGGATGGTCAACCTTCATCGTGATCATAAGCGCCCCCCTCCTGCCGGCCTGGCCTATTGTACCGGTTGTTTCGGACATTATGTTCATAAATGATACTGCGCCTGTCGACCTCAGGGCAGCATTATTTACTGGGGAACCCTTCGGCCTCAGAATGCTTATATCAGTTCCTACCCCTCCTCCAAGAGAGTAAGTTCTTGCTGCCTCCTTTGTCCAGTCAAATATAGCCTCAAGAGAGTCATCGTGTATAGGTATCACATAACAGTTGTTCAGTGTAGCTCTCCTTCCATACTTTTCCTGCCCGGCTCCAAACAGTATTCTTCCCCCGGGTATCATCTTGAAATCAGATAAGAGCCAGTAAAATTTCTCCTCCCACTCTTTCCTCTTATCACCATCTTCCACAGAGGCTATTTCTGTTGCCACCCTTCTCCACATTTCCTGCGGTGTTTTTTCAACCAGTCTTCCCTCTCTGTCCTTCATGGCATACTTGTCCACAAAAACTCTGGCCCTCAATTCATCATTATTGAAATGCAATAGCGTTTCATCCGGAATCCTAATAAATCCCGAATCCTCTCCTTCTTCTTCATTAGACATTTTTTCACCGTAAGTATTAGCTATTCTTAGTACGATAAAAAAACTTCTGTTATCAATGGTAACTCATTCTGCATTAAAGAATCAATTTATATTATAAGATATATGATCAATCCTTTAAAAATAAATGATCAATCCTATTAAGGGACAAAAAATTTAGATATTCTTTGAATATTATGGAAACATTTCGCAAAAAGTCTCTTAATAAATATGATAAAATATAAATATGAATTTTTATTTATAGGAATATGACACAGGGATTTACATCAGAGGATGATAAATTGTCTGCTCTTCTAATGCAGATGGGAGTTCCCAGAAATGTTGCCAAAGCCTTGGTTTATATGAAAGGAAAGCCAGAAACAACCTCTGTGGAAATTGAGAAAAATGCTAATTTAAGGCAACCAGAGGTTTCAATTGCAATGAGGATACTCAAGGAGCATGGATGGATTGTAAAGAGAGATATCAAAAAGGAAGGAAAAGGTAGACCCGTTCACGGTTATAGATTATCAAAACCATTTGGGGAAATAATAAAGGAGCTTGAAGAGGAACAAAAGAAGAAAATCGAAGATATGCAAAATGTATTAGGTCAGATTCAGAATTTAATCTAATTTTTTAATATTTTTACCTCTTCACCATCAGAAATTATAATAGTCTTTTTAAAATTTAAAAATAAACCTGTTTCCACCACTCCATTGAGGCTCTTTATCTCTCTATTGGCAACAGACATATCTATTTCGTTTGAAGGTATACAGTCAACAATGAAATTTCCATTGTCAGTTATAAAATTCTCCCTCAACCTGCAGATGAATTTCAAATTCTCAATACTTTCTATGGTCTTCTTTTTTCCAAATGGGAGGATTTCTATTGGTATTCCCATATGATCTGGTATTTTTTGCACCATTTTTTCATCTGATACTATTATCACATAGTCCCTTGAGCTTAGCGCCACTTTTTTTTCTCTCGTAAGTGCACCGCCACCTCCTTTTAGAAGGTTCCCAGAAGGATCTATCTCATCAGCACCATCTATGGTCACATCTATTTTATCGACTGAATCTATGTCAACTATTTTGATACCTAGATTCGTGGCAAGATTTTCAGTATTTATAGATGTGGCAACTCCCATTACGGATTTACATAAGTCACTCTTGGAGAGTAATTTGATGAATTCGTTTGCAGTAGTACCCGTGCCAAGGCCTATAACATTACCGGGAGAGACAAAGTTTAATGCCTCTTTTGCTGCCATCAGCTTTTTATCCATATTTTATCACCGTAAATAATGGGTCTCTTGATAATATTATTGGCATACCGTGATTAGTATCTATTGAAATGCTGAAATCCGTAACATTCAAAATCTCATAGTATATTTTGGATAATTTTAGCCGCCTAAGGTAATTAGTTACAAATATGTTAGCTCTCCATTTCAGCAAACTTCTGAATTTAAAAAATTCCTCATTTATTGTTAGGTATACTTCCTTGCCTTTTCTATTTTCATTTATAAATCCTACATTTTCTAATAATTTTATTTTTTTACTAGCAGTGACCTTGTTTAATTCTAAATCATCTAATTTGATTTCCTTCCTTTCCATCAGATTTGACATTATTACGTACGAAGCTGAAAAATTCAGAGCTTCGAAATATTTAAGTTCATTTTCCTGAAGGATACCTTTCAGCCAGTATTTGTTTCTATCGTTATTTAGTGAGACTAGATTTGCATCACTCAATTTCCTGACATGCCACTCAACCGTTTTTGGATCTATATCAAGAGCTTTTGCAATATATGCAGATGTTCTGGCTGGCACGAAACTTATATTGCTGAATATTTTGCATACTAGATCATTCGATATTACGATTTCGTCCTTGGCTCCATAATTATGATAAATTTCAATAAGAGGGTGCATATTTCTCGTAACTCCGTCTAAGCGCGCCATCATCTACGTGGGTGTATATCTGGGTTGTACTTATACTTGCATGTCCTAACAAAACTTGAATTATTCTTATATCTGCTCCGTTCCTGAGCAGAGATGTGGCAAATGTATGCCTGAGAACGTGTGGTGTTACCTTCTTGTTTATACCTGCCCTTTTGGCAAGGTTCCTGATTATTCTTTCCACGGTTACGGGAGATATCTTTCTGCTCTTTGCAGTCGGGAACAAAAATTCAGACTTTCCTCTCCTTTCCTTTATTTCCATAATATATATTTTTAAATCAGGCACTATTTTATCACTGAAGATTACGAGTCTGTCTTTGTCACCTTTTCCTCCCCTTATTTTCAGTGATTTGTTTTCTAGATCAATATCATTGACCCTGATGGAACATAGTTCGGATACCCTCACACCAGTATATGCAAGCAACTCTACAATCAGTTTTTCCTTACTATTTCTGCAGCTGTCCAGTATTTTCGAAACTTCAGTTTCAACTAAATAATTGGGAACTTTCTGTGGCCTCTTGGGTGGATTTAGGGAGCCAAGATCTTTTATTTCAAGAAAATCCAAAAAGGCCTGCAGTGCTCTTACGTACAGGTAAATAGATGTTTTGGAATAACCCAATTCAAGTGATAAATATTCCTTAAAATCCTCAATACTTTCTCTCGTAATTTTCCTTCGATCAAATTTTATGAATTCAAGGTATTTTTGAGCAATATAACCATACATTTTTACCGTATTCTTGCTCTTCCCATTTGCATATAATCTGTTCCTAAAAGACTGTGCAACATCACTTTCTATTTTTTCATCTAGGGAAGTTCTCATATTGACATGAATATAAATATGACAAATATAAGACTTTTGTCATATGATCTCGACCACCGAAAAATAATTTTATCATTTCGGCTTAAAGAAAAGTGATGATTTTAAAGGAAGAAGAGATTAACAAATTAAAAGAAGTTGAGAAATTTTCCAAGGAAAAGGTAAGGCCTATGGCATCTGAGATAGATAGGCTTGGGGAGTTTCCCAATAATCTAGTAAATGATATGATATCTATGGGACTTTTCTCAATGTATATTCCCAGTAAATACGGAGGAATGGGATATTCGTTGAGTTCTTTAATGGAGACAATAAGGATTATCTCCAGAGAATGCGCTTCAACATCCCTTATACTTGATGTTACAGTTTCCCTATTCGCAGAGCCAATAATTCAATTCGGTAGCGAATTTCTAAAAGAGAAGTATCTGGGAAAAGTAGCAAGAGGTGAGATAGGAGCTCTGGCAATCACTGAACCTGGGACAGGATCAGATGCCGCTGCTATAAAAACAACAGCAAAGAAGGAAAATGGAAGATACAGGATCAACGGAACCAAAACGTTCATAACCAATGGAAAGGAAGCAAGATTTTACCTTGTTTCAGCCATGACCGACCCAATAAAAAAACACAAGGGAATGACCATGTTTGTGGTGGATAGGGATAACCCAGGACTCAGCATAGGAAATGAATTCAGGAAAATGGGTGTCAGAGGGTCAAGTACAACAGAGGTTATTTTAGATAATGTGGAAGTTGGTGAGGAATATGTCATGGGAAGGGAAGGAGATGGATTCAAGATAGAGATGGAGACATTGAACGTCGGAAGGATAGGAATAGCAAGCCAGGCTGTAGGAATATCGGAGGGAGCATTCAATGATATGCGAAATTATGCTATGCAGAATCAAGAAAATATCAGGGAATGGTTCCTTTTCAGGATGGCGGATATTGCAAGCGATCTTCAGTCTTCCATAAAAAACCTAGAAGAAGCTATAGCATACAGTGAAAGCGGTAAAAATTCTCCACTCCTAAGTTCAATATCTAAACTCACAGCAGGAGATTCAGCTGTAAGTATAACATCTAGGGTGCTATCTTTACTTGGTGTTAATGCACTTTCTGAAGAATATCCGGTAGAGAGAAGATTCAGAGAGGCAAAGATAACTCAGATCTATGAGGGAACAAATGAAATTCAGAGACTAATAATAGGAAAGGAATTATTGAAGGGTAGGGATTTCAAAGACTGAAGGGACTTAGCGAGTATTTTTCTATATCCTTTAAAATAGCAGAAGGACTGTTAGGATCATGTTCAAATACTATTATCCATTTTTCTTCAAATGCTCTTTCCAGAAGCTCCTTTTTCCTTGAGAATGTCTCCATAGGATAGAGGTCATAAGCCATAATATATGCAGGTTTAATGTGAGCTGACGTTGGGATGAGATCTCCAAAGTAAACTATAGAATTATTCCCATCTCTTGATATCACAATCTGATGCCCCTTTGTGTGACCGCCTGTTTTAACCAGTTCCACTCCCGGGATAATTTCCTCATCTCCATTTATCGCAATAATTTGGCTGTCCAAACCCTTGAAATTCAGATAATTATAATTGGGTTTTGTCTTCTCATTTGGATTTCTTATCTCGTCCAGCGTGTCATCCTGAAGAATATATTTTGCATTTGGAAATGTGGCTTTGATTTCACCCTTATCATTAATTGTAGCCCAGCCGGTATGATCCAAATGACCGTGTGTGAATATTACGTCAGTTACATCATCTCTGCTTATTCCCAATCCTTCAAGATTTTCGATAAGATTTTTCTGTCTCTTTATATCATAAATTGATAGCAACTTGCTGTCAAATTTGTCACCCATCCCGAGATCAACCAGTGCTATCCTCTTCTTTGTCTTGATAACAAGTGTATTAGTTCCGAGCGTGATCCTGTTCTGATCATCAGGTGGGAAGTACTTTTGCCATACGGGTTTTGGTACAACACCAAACATGGCCCCTCCATCAAGTTTGAAAGTTCCATCATTTACAATTAAATATTCACTTTCACCAACTTTCATGATTTCTGTAATTTTACATTATATTTATTATTTCTTTAAGATTTCATATAATTTATCTTCCTTTGATACTAATCTTTGATTATCTAGCCATAATCCTTCTTTAACAACCTCTATTTCAGCAACTTTTCCTTCCATATAATTTTTAAAATTTTCTTTTTCTTTCCTCGGGACTGATATTATGGCTGAACCAGAAGAACTTACCGATAGGATATCATTCTTAAGATATAACAATTCTTGAGGAGTAATATCCTTCATCTCATTTTCAGATATTCTCAAGCCGCGACCTAAATAATTCGACAGTTCTTCCATTGATCTTATAAGACCACCCTCGGCAATATCGTGAATATATTCCACTTTCACTTCTATGTTTTTTATCTCATTCAATATATTGGATATTGATAGATCTTTTTCTTGAACAATGGACTTCTTTTTATCTATTTTATCCTTGAAGAACATATATTCTAGCCCAAGTTTTCCCATCACAAAAAAGGATGATTCATCATTTAACCTGTGAATACCATAGATGGGTTTACCGGATGCGATAAGAGCTATACTCCCTGCAATCCCATATTTTATATTTCCATAATTGCCGGTATGTGCAGAAGCCAGTTTAACTCGGTTGGATCTTAAAATTTCATACATTTTTTCGATGAAATCAATGTAATCATCATTTGCGCCATCGGGTGATTCAAAGTCAATCATTGCATATTCTGGGCCTATTCCAGATGTTAGAAAATCATTCTGAATGAAAATATAAGAGAGTGTAGCATTTTCTTTGGGAGTTAGGAACTCATAATACATCATTGGTTCTATTTTGACAATTATGTTTATTGGTAAGTTTATTGTGGAGAAATCAGAGCCTATAACATTATCTCTAACCATTACATCCCTGTTTTTTTCAATCAAGTTCATCAATTTTTCTAGCTCTATCTTACCCATTTCACAATACCAAGTGCATCATTGTCAGCTACTCCTCGCTAAAGCTTCGGAGCTTGTTGCTGGTCTCTCCTCCACCCATGAGTGGAGTTTCATTGAACCGCAACGATTGGCTGGCTGACAGCAGCCTGAAGTACTCAGATGTACCGAG